>JAFDAJ010000133.1 GCA_019313915.1 Deltaproteobacteria bacterium | reverse complement strand
GTACAACTTTCGCCGATCGACCTCGCCGATATAGGCGAGCATGGTGGCCGTATCGCGACGGTCTTGCTCGACCAAGGCGGAGAAGTCGCGAAGCAGGTGTTCTTTGTCGAGGTTTCGAAGAGATTGGCTGTACATCATGAAGCTGACGCTATCATGAGGGTCTCAAATCCAAGGACGCGCTTCTAGGTTCCGATCTGCGGTCAAGAACGGATCCGATGCGAAGTTTGGATCAAAGAAACGCAGTACGAGCCACGATCCACCCAACGTGCCTCTGCGCACGGAGTGCTAACGGCGATCCACCCAACGTGCCTCTGCGCACGGAGTGCTAACGGCGATCAGAGAACTAAATCGAAGCGCCCGCAAAACCTGTCAACAGAAATCGACACGAAACATCGTTGTCAGTCTCGACAACGACCCGACCGCCGATAGCATTCGAATAACTGGAGTTACTCGTGGTTGACCAAGCCTGCGCAGCAGCGTCCACCGCGATCACGAGTGCGCGACAACTCTCATTGCCGCCCTAGGCAGCTACCGCTGCACCTCAAACGACCCTACGTCACGACGGGCACCTCTTCAGCACCGGAAGATCGGATCGAGTACTCACCGGCAGAGTGCCTCAACTGCGAAGAACTCAGTGTGACAGGGAAAGCTGTCTGGCGGAGTCCTATTGACCCAAGCGGCGGCCTCATCGCAGCTCAGGGCTCCTACACACGCACGTTGTGCCGACCCGGCGCTGGCGCATTCTTGGGAGATTGCCGCCTCGTTGGCCGATTCATCCGCACACGACTCCATACAAGCACCTCGATCGGTCGCGTAGCACTCAACTGATTTGTCGCAGTACACGCCGCAGTTGGCATCACCCTCTTCGCCGCACCCCACCACTGGCATCACACCCAACGCACACCCGCACAGAAATCCAAGTACGTAGCGCATGAGTCACCTCCCTGGTTACGGATGCACCTCAAACGCACCCACGTCACACCGCTTCGGATCGCCGACTCGTAGCCATTTCGCCTTAGTAACCAAAGCATAGCCACGCCACCTCCCCTATGCGGCACATAGGCTGCGGCTCTTCCGGGACTGGTCGCCTGAGCCAGCCGAACGTGAAGCCCGCGTCCTGCGCAGCGAATTGACACTCTGCTTCCCTCAGCGCTAGCGCGTCCTGGTTGCCCAGAACAACGCAGACGTCAAAAACCGGCACTCCGCAGACGCTCGACAGGCTGCAACCCGCCGGGAGCTGCACGCCTGCGAACTGCGTCGGGTGATTGTCGGGGGACCATTTCGCTCCCACGAGTTCACCCTGGTTCGCATCATAGATGCACTCGTAGAAGTCTCCCGTGAATTCGTAGTAGACGAAGCGCACTGCCCAGTAGTCGCCGCATGTACCTGTCAGCAACAGTTGGTTAGTGGTGGTGCAAGACAAGTCGACCGCGTCCCTGCTGCTCTCGCAGCGGATTACTCCCGGGATCATCGTAGTGAAGGCTTCGAGTGCGACCTCGCACGGAGGCGATGCGCAGTCTCCGAAGCGAGTTGGCAAGTCGGAATCACTCGAACAGCCGCAAGCCAGCACCAAGCCCAGCGCGCAGACACATAGAAATCCCAATACGTAACGCATCACCGACCTTCCCGCTCCCCACGGAGCACCACGAAGTCGGGTGATGTAGTTGTCGCAGGCGTGCCAGCGTCACTGCCAGCGTCAGTGCCAGCGTCAGTCCCCGTGCCGCCGTAGCTCTGGTCGAATACCAACGTGAGCTCGTAGAACTGATGCAAGTTGTCGGTGCACGGGACGTCGCCCTCGACGCGGACCTCGATGGCTCCCGCCAGCTGGCCCTCGGCAATCGTGGTGAGGTTCAGGGTGCCCTGAAAGGTCTGAGCGCCGAAGTCGTAGTCTTCATCGATGCAGCCAAAACGCTGGTGAGTGAACAACATATGGTCCACGGCTGCGGTGTGCGTCTCGGTAGGGATGAAGGTCACTTCGCCGGGATAGATCCCCCCGGAGGTGCTGGTCCACGAACCCTCGCCGGCGATCGGATGGTCCTGATCGGTGGCAAGCTCGTCCAGAGCATCCTTATCGAACACGATCCGCAGGGCGTCGCTGTACTCGTCGTCCGCCGCGTCGGGAATGGGATCCCGCGTATTCCAAGCCCAGAGAACCAGTTGAGAGTCTATCTCCTTCAACGCAATTCTCGTCGAGTCGTAGCTCTGTTTCTGCCCATCGCGGACGATATCGAAGCTTCCATCATCGCCTGTCGTCTCACTGCACCCCGCCAGCGGCATTGCGCCCAACGCGCAGACACACAGAAGCCCAAACAAGTAACGCACAAGCACCTCCCCGGTTCAGTAAGCGCCGTTATGCAGTGCATCAGGCGTGCCAAGTGGAAGCCTGGATTTGCTAAGGAATCGCCGATGCGAGCGCGCAGTCTTTGCGTTTCGGGCGTGGGGGCGCAGCGGGTGCGTTACAACTGCACTTGCTGGGGTGAAACCCGCGCTGCCGGTTGCACCTCAACCACGAGTAAGCCCGGTTATTCGAGGGCTACGGCTGCACCTCAAGCGCCCCCACGTCGCACATTGCGCCGCCGGCCGGTCTATTGCGTGGCTTTAGTAACAGACGGAGTCGCGTTCGTCGTCAGCGGCCTTGCACGGGTAGCTATCGGTTGGAGTCCTCTGATACCAAGCCTCGACCTGCTCACACGACGACAGGTCAGAAACGCAGTCGTTTATGTCGCCGACGGCAGTCTCGCACTCAGGACTTACTTGCGCCCCTTCGTTGACAGTGCAACCACAGGACTGAGCGCAATTGGGAATCGACTCGTTGAGGGAGCACTCGTCAATTCTTGCGCAGAATGGATCGCAACTACTTGCGTACCCGCTCACGTCGGTCGCTCGTAGGATGCGCCCTCTGCCGCTGGGGGTATCCCAGCCCACGGCCGTCCCGGTGTTGGCATCGGGGAGCGACACACCGATGAGCCAGGCAGAATCGCTGCTGGCCTGCGCGACCCACGTCGCCCCTGCGTCGGTTGTCCGCAGGATGGTCGTGTCGATACCCACCGCGACCCCGTGGTTTGTATCCGCAAACGATACGCCCCAGAGACCGTTGGTGGTGCCACTGGCCTGGGCCTCCCAGGTCGCTCCTCCGTCGGTCGTGCGCAAGATGGTTCCTTTGTCGCCCACTACCGTCCCGTTGTTGGCATCCGTAAACGACACGCCATAGAGAGCGTTCATGGTACCGCTAGCCTGGGCCACCCACGTCGCACCGCCGTTCGTCGTCCGCAAGATGGTGCTGCCACCAACCGCCGTTCCGTGGTTCGCATCGGTAAACGACACGCCAAAGAGCCAGGCGGTGGTGTCGCTGTTCTGCGCGACCCATGTCGCGCCTCCGTTCGTCGTCCGCAAGATGACTCCGTCGACCCCGACAGCCGTCCCGTTGTCCGCATCGGTAAACGACACGCCATTCAGACGGCTGTCCGTGCCGCTGCTTTGCGTGGTCCACGTCGTTCCGCCGTCCGCCGTCCGAACGATGGTGCCAAAGTCGCCGACGGCCGTCCCGGTGTTCGCATCAGTAAATGACACGCCGTAGAGAATGAGACTGGTGCTGCTAGCCTGCGCCACCCACGTCACCCCACCGTTCGTCGTCCGCAGGATGGTCCCGCTGCGTCCAACAACGGTTCCAGCATTCGCGTCCGTAAACGACACGCCGTAGAAGTCGGGCCACTCCGGCGGGTACTGCAAGCACCATACGTCTGCGTTCAACCCGCCCGTGCCCCCGTCGCCACCGGTTCCGCCGTCGCCGCCCATCCCGCCGTTGCCACCCATGCCATCGGTCTCACTGCACCCAACCAGCGGAAACACGCCCAGCGCGCAGACACATAGAAATCCGAATAAGTACCGCATGACAACCTCCCCGATTGTGGCGCAGTGCGCCCCTAAGTGGGGTTACGTGGCTGCATCAGGCGTGCCAGGTCGAGGGGCCGATATTGCAGGAGAATCCGCTACGGCGACGCGCAGTCTGTGCGTTTGGGGCGTGGGGGCGCAGCGGGTGCGGCGTTGAAGTTTCACCCCTTCGGTACGGTCAGCTCTGCTTGGTCGCAGCCGTAGGCTCCGTCGCACTTAGGTCCGTTGGGTTGATAAAACCGGTAGTCCGGGCTCTCGCTTATGGAGCCCGTCCAGCTTCCATCTTGGGCAGCTACCGAAATCCCCAACGTTTCGGGAGTTGCGTCTAGGCGGAACCCGAAGCCGTCGCACCCAAACCACAGCACACCCTCAGTCGAGTCGCCGACCGACCAACCGTCTTCGGTCTTGATGCATGTGAACGCATCAACGACGCCATCCAGAACAAGCTCGACGTCGTATGTGGAGCTGACACTCGGCATGAGGGCAACCTCTATTCCGGCAAAGCAGCCCATAACAGTACAGTCGTACCCGCAGCCACTCGCGAACGGAACCGTCACAAGCGTAGCCCCGATCCAAAGTAGCGTTTTCAGCTTCATAACAACCTCCCCGGTTGTGGCGCAGTGCGCCCCTAAGTGGGGTTACGTAGGTGCATCAGCCGTGCCAAGTGGGAGCCCGGTATTGCAGGGGAATCGCTGCGTGCCGTGCGCAGGTTCTGCGTTTGGGGTGCGGGGGCGCAGTGGGTGCGCCCCTCGAATAACAGGCTTTACTCTCGGTCGAGCGCACCTCGACTAATCACAGTTACCCGCGCACGACGATCAGGTTCAACGGCCCCACTAACCGCAATCAATCCGGTGGTCCGGCGTGATCACCGCTCCGCTTGCCGAGCGCGTCACCGTCGTCCCCGGCCAGACAACACACCGATCCAGCGTCACGCCGTTTGCGACTTCCACGTCTTCGCCAACGACGCTTCGGCGGATGTTCTCGGAAGGATCGAGCGACGCTGGCAAGATGCAGCCATCACGTGGCTCGACGCCAGGCCACTCGAACGAACCTGAGGCGAGCTCTAGGTTCAGGCGGTGGTACTCCGAGACGGTTCCGAGATCCGCCCAGGGTGAGTCGTCGATGATTCCGAGCACCGGAGTGCGGCTGTCCACCCACTGCCGGTAGGCGGTTCGGATGACACAGCCCGACTCGGGCATCGCCGCAAAGGCCTCCGGCGCCAAGATGTGAACGCCGGTGAACATCAGCGCCTCGTGGACTCGCGGGTCTGTCGGGGTGCCGAGAAGGGTCCGAACCCAGCCCTCCTCGTCGATTCCGATCGCTCCGAAGCGCTCGGGGTTCGGTGTCCGCCGAAGTATCATGGTTGCAACAACCCCGCGCGCGAGGTGCTCGGCGTAGGCGCGGCGGAGGTCGGGCGCGAAGAGCGTGTCGCCGTTCACGACAATCACGGAAGCTTGTGGGTCATCAAACGAAAGATGCGCTTTTTTCAGGCCGCCACCGGTTCCAAGCAGGATCGCTTCGCGAGAGAAGCGCAGCTCCGCACCGCGTGGGCATGCCGCTTTTAGTGTGGATTCCACCTTGTCCGCCTGCGGGTGGGTATTGGCCACGATGCTGCGCACTCCACTACGCATGAGATGCTCCATCGCGAACGCCCCAAGGGGCCGATTGGCGACCGGGACGATGGGCTTGGGCCGGACGTCGGTGAGCGGCTGCAGGCGCGTTCCGAGCCCGGCTGCTAAGAGGATGGCTTGCACGAGGGCATGGTATTCCTCCGCGTGCATTCCGACCAAGCAATGTGGTTGAACAAGGGCCTATACTACGTGAGCACGAGGGGGCGATGAAGAAGATCCTGCTGACTGGTGCTGCTGGGTTCATTGGGAGCAACACCGCATCCGCGCTGCTGCGGCGAGGCGATACCGTCGTCGGGGTCGATAACCTCAACGACTACTACGATCCGGCTCGCAAGCAGGCGAACTTAGAGGAGGTTCGCGCCACCGCACCCGACCCGGAGAAGTTCATCTTCCACCGAGCCGACATCCGCGACGCGGATGCGATGGAGGGGCTGTGTGCCGAGCACGGGTTTGACGCGATCATCCATCTCGCGGCGATGGCAGGCGTCCGCGCTTCGATCGAGGACCCGCATCTCTACCTCGACGTGAACCTCGGTGGAACGCTCAACCTCCTCGAGGCCGCGCAACATCACGGTCAGCCATTGTTTGTTTTTGCTTCGACTTCGTCCGTGTATGGGCGGACGAAGGAGATTCCGTTCGTCGAGAGCGATCGAGCCGACCGCCCACTGGCCCCCTACCCGGCGAGCAAGCGAGCCGCCGAGCTTCTCGGCCATTCCTACTTCCACCTGTTTGGGCAGAACTTCACGGCGCTCCGGTTCTTCACGGTTTATGGCAGACGTGGCCGCCCCGACATGATGGCGTACAAGGTGTTGGACAACATTTTTCACGGCACGGAAGTGCCCCTGTACAACGGCGGCCAGATGCATCGGGATTGGACGTACGTAGACGACATCGTGCAGGGCCTGATCGCCGCTGCGGACCGGCCGCTGGGCTATGAGGTCATCAACCTCGGCCGAGGGAAGCCGACGTTGCTTGCGGATTTCGTTCGCCTGATCGAGGAGCAGGCGGGGAAGCCCGCGAACCTGACCAACCAGCCCATGCCTGCCGCCGACATCGAGTACACATTTGCCAACATCGATCGCGCAGCAGAGCTCCTCGGTTATGCGCCGACGGTGACGGTCGAGCAGGGCGTGCGGGAGTTCTGGGCGTGGTACCAGGAGTCGGTCATGGGGGTGCATGGGACATGAGCCGGCTCAAGACGCGGACATCTCAGTTCTTGATCGACATCAGCGTCCTGATGCTCGCGCTGTTCTTGGCGACGCTGGTCCGCTTCGATTGGGACGTTCCGAGGGTGGTGCTCGTCCAGCTGATCATCGTGCTTCCGTATTTGGTGGCGTTGCAGTACGCGTTCCTGTTCGGATTCGGCATCACGCGATTTTCCTGGCGCTACACCAGCCTCCGCGACGCCGTTCGGATCTTCATGGCGATTGCATCGGCGACCGCTGTGTTGGTTGCGCTTCGGTTTCTGAGCCCTCAGTTGGTGGACCGTTTCCCGGTGGCGCGCTACGGCATCGTTCCGCTTGGCGTGTTGCTGGGCGACTTCGTGCTGTCGTTCGTCGGGCTGACGGGGGTCAGAGCGCTGCGACGGATATTTGGCGAGCGTGTGGAGTCGAAGCGGCACAGGAGTCAGGAAGCGGCTCCTGCACCGACGCTGCTCGTGGGTGCGGGCCAAGGTGGCGTCCTGATTGCGCAGGAGATCACGCGCCGCCCCGACCTCGGCATCCTGCCGGTCGCATTCATCGACGACGATCCCGTGAAACAAGGGGCTGTCATTCATGGCATCAAGGTCAAAGGCACCACGCAAGACCTGCACCGCTTGGCTCAGCGGCACGGCGCGAAGCAGGCGCTCATCACGATCTCCAACACGTCGGGCGCGGCGATCCGTCGCATCACCGAGAGCTGCAAGGAGGCAGGTCTCGCCGTGAAGATTGTGCCCGGTGCCTATGAAATAGTAGGGGGGCGCGTGAACCTTTCACGCATTCGGGATGTGGCCATCGAAGACCTCCTGCGGCGCGAGCAGGTGAAGCTGGATACCGACTCGGTCGCCGGCGTCGTTCGCGGGCAG
>JAFDAJ010000386.1 GCA_019313915.1 Deltaproteobacteria bacterium | reverse complement strand
CTCTCGGCCCAACATTTGACACCCTGACTGACGTACGCTCGGGCTGTCCTTCCTCAATACCCCGTCGGCCGCGTAATCCTTGACGTTTCCTCCCACAGGGCCATGGTCCTGCATGCCCCTACTTCAGCTGCTAAGCGCGCTCCTCGCGACCGCCAGATCCAGCCTGAAATCTCAGCACACCCTTGCACTGGAGAACCTCGCCCTGCGGCAGCAGCTCGCCATCTTGCGGCGTAGGACGAAGCGACCTCAGCTGACCAAGACCGACCGCGCATTCTGGGTGGCCCTGTCGCGCCTGTGGACCGGCTGGCAGGGCACCCTGATCGTCGTGAAGCCCCAAACCGTCATCTCGTGGCATCGCAAGGGCTTCAAGCTCTACTGGACATGGAAGAGCCGCAACAAGGGGGGTCGGCCGCGCGTCGACGTCACGATCCGACGCCTCATCCGGCAGATGGCCAACGATAACGCGACCTGGGGTGCGCCTCGCATCCACGGCGAGCTGTTGAAGCTCGGATTCGACGTCAGTGAACCCACGGTGTCGAGGTACATGCCGCGGCGGCGCAAGCCGCCGTCGCAGACTTGGCGCACGTTCTTGCTGAATCACAGCAAGGATCTCGTCTCCATCGACTTCTTCGTCGTGCCGACAGTGACCTTCCGCCTTCTCTACGTCTTCGTGGTGCTCGAACATGAACGACGCCGCATCGTGCATGTCAACGTCACCGACGGTCCGTCGGCGCTCTGGACAGGTCAGCAGATCGTGAATGCCTTTCCGTATGACTCCGCGCCGAAGTACATGATCCACGATCGAGACAACATCTACGGCGCTGACTTCGTGCGCAAGGTGCGCGCCATGGACATCGAACAGGTTCTCACGGCTCCGCGGTCTCCCTGGCAGAACCCTTACTGCGAACGGGTGATCGGCACGGTCCGGCGCGATTGCCTTGACCATGTCATCGTCCTTGGCGCGCAGCATCTTCGGCGCATCCTCGGCGAGTACCTCGAGTACTATCACGGGTCCCGGACCCACCTCTCACTCGACAAGGACGCGCCCGAACCACGCGCACGCGAAGCCATCAGTGACGGCAACGTGATCGCCATACCGATGGTCGGTGGGCTCCACCATCGTTACACCCGGCGCGCGGCCTGACCCCTCGGCTGTGCCGTGTTTGGCGTTGTGTCCGAAGGCGATCTGCGCCCTGGACTCGGCCAGCCAGCTGCCAGCGTCAGCGAGCGGCACTGCCAAGGTGCGTGGCGACCGGGCGTCGCACACCGATACCGCCGCAGATGACGTTCTGATGAGGGACAGGGCGATGAAGGCGAGGGCGAAAGGCTGAACGATTTGAACTAGGACGAATATTGAGAACGCACAGCTACCAGCCGACCGCGGAGGTTTCAAGCTGGCCTACTCGATCGCGATCAGCTCCACGTCGAAGTACAGCGTCGAATTCGCCGGAATCTTTCCCTTGCGGCGGGATCCGTAGGCGATATTCGGTGGGCAGACGAGGCGCGCTTTGCCGCCGACCTTCATCAGCTGGAGCCCTTCGGTCCAGCACTTGATGACCCGGCGCAACGGGAATGTGGCTGTCTTGCCGCGATCGACACTGCTGTCGAACACGGTTCCGTCTTCGAAGGTGCCGTGGTAGTGAACCTCGACCCGATCCGATGCCTTCGGGCTCGGACCGGTGCCTTCCTTCAGCATGGTGATCTGGAGTCCCGACTTCGTCGCGACTGTCTCACCGACGGGTTCGGAATCAGCGCCCGGATCTATTTGGCCGTTCGCTTCAGATTTTTCCGCCGGAGCGGCTTCTTCGGTGCACGCCGGTAGAGCTGCGAGCAGCGACACGGTCACCGCGATCAGGAGATACGGGAGGCGCATGGTGGCTCCTTTCCTTCTGGGCCGCCGATTCAGTAGCCGGGATCGGTCAGGCAGGGCGCGCTGAGTCTAGCGGGCATTTAGCGCGAATTGGCGACCCGTTTCGGGCTGTCTGTTCTAGAAATTCATCCGCTTGCCTGTTGAGTGGGATCACGTTCCTTCTTGGGGAGGTATGTTTCCCGTCAGCAGAAGTCGGACATTTGGGTGACGTAAGCTAAGAGACACTTTACGGGGTCTGAGACCCCGGGGAGCGTCTCGACATG
>JAFDAJ010000132.1:8407-9105 GCA_019313915.1 Deltaproteobacteria bacterium | reverse complement strand
GAAGTTAAGCCTATCAGAGCCGATGGTACTGCAGGGGAGGCCCTGTGGGAGAGTAGGACGTCGCCGGAATTATGGAGCCCTGTTTCGAAAGAAGCAGGGCTTCTTTCTTTAACGGGTTGGCGCACCGCCTAGAGCGTTGGGCAACTTTCGTCGGACCTGACCTCGAAGTCGTCGAGGAGGACGGTTCTTGGCGGATCGAAGGCTTCGAACGGGTCGTCTGACGGCCGGATCGCGACGCGGAACCGATACCACCGCTCGGCCCATTCGGCCGGCAGACAGACCGCGTTGCGGCGCCAGCCGAGGCCAGGTGGCAGCTCTTCGGTCAGCGAAACCCCTGAGCAGAACTCATCGACGCACTCTAGATCCTGAATGGCGCCCGCCGTTCCGAACGCCCAGAATACGTTCGCCCCAGGACTTGCCGGGACGTTGGAGTAGAACACCAACTGCGGGCCCCGGTTCTCTTCGCTCGGAGGAACCCATACCCAAGTCTGAGCCTCGAGCCTCGAAGCGTTGCTTGCATAGCTGAGCTCCAGGAGACCCGCGCCAGGTGGGTGGGCGCGCGCTGGATCGTTGAGCACTCTCACACCGCTTCCAGGTTCCTCGATGCTCACCAATACCCCCGGCCAGCGATTCGGTGAGGAATCGAAGCTCGGGTCCAAAAGGTCTGCCGAATTGCCGCAGCGGTCGTCCGAGATGAT
>JAFDAJ010000132.1:0-8379 GCA_019313915.1 Deltaproteobacteria bacterium | reverse complement strand
CGACGAGCTCTGCTTCGTCTTCCGTAAAGCCGCCACGCTGTGTGAACGTGAGATCCGCGACGCCCCCATGGATCCAAGGCGGCAGACAATATGTCGAGGTCTGCGGCTCGCCGTCGCTCTCCAGTACATCGAGCGGGCGAAAGGCGATGCGCGTGCCCGGATATGTTCCGAGGTCTACGTAGTATCGTCGGTCCCTCGTCGCGCTCCACCAAAAGCGCAAGGCAGGCGAAGGCAGCGAATCCGCCAAGGGCACCGTGAGCTGGGTGTACATACCCGCAAGGCGGTCCCCACCGGCAGGCTTGTAGATGCGGGCCCCGTCGGAGCCAGATTGGCCGACACCTGAGACGAGCGAGGCCTCTGTCGCGCCGGTGCCTATGGATTCAACGTCGAACACCCAACCGCCTTCGCCGACGTTCGCGTCGCCGTTCAAGACAGCCCCGGGTGGGGGGCATTCGTTTGACTCCGCGACGAGGATCTCGAAGTTGTCGACTTCGATCGTCCCAATCGGCGCCGTAAAGCAATCCGGCAATCTTTCCGCGGCGGCGATTTGGAAATTGACGGGGCCGCCGTAGCCCGCCTCGCCGAGACAGAACCGGTCGGTGTTCCACCCCAGCACGGTACTCCGCAGCGTTCTGAACGCCCGGTTGTAGCCAACGTCGACGCCAAGAACGTTCTCCATTCGATACGTGACCTCGATGACGAACGGTTCGGCGTCCTCATAACTCGGCATCTCGACGACCTGGGACACGGCGCCGGCGTTGCAGGTCACGCTGCTCGCGAACGACGCGATGCCTGGACCGGACGGCCCCATCGCCAGGGGCAGGATCGCGGCCCCTTTGGTCTTCAACCAGGACTCATCGATCGCGAAGCCCGCGTTCTGCAACCCGCCGCTCCATTCACAAGGATCGCCCGCATATCCGACGACGCATTGGCACTGCGCACTCGTGGTGGTCTTCTCGCATTGCTCATGGTCGTTGCACGCCGGGCAAATGGGCACGCAGTCGTTCCCTTGTTGCTCGAACCCTTCGCCACAGCTCGACGAGTCCGCGCAGCCGCTGAACAGCAGACATACGAGTTCAAGCTTCGCGTCCGGAGCGATAGCGCGCCCGCCCTGACGACGGGCGTCGTCACCGGACGCACGAGGTCACTCGATTGGACACGAAGCAGATGTCCGGAGCGAGAAGTCGTCCAGGAGGATGCGTTCTTGGGCGGTTACACCAGGGGTCGATACAACCCGCACTTGGACACGAAACCAGCGACTGGACCAATGCGGTGGCAGGCAGACCTCGTTGGGTTGCCAGCTCACCTCCGTCAGTACGTCGCCCGTCTCGACCTCGCTTTGTCCGAGCAGCCACTTTACGTCCGCCGACGCGGTCGCCGGGCTCAACGAATGAAATGTGAGCACAGGTCCTTCATCTCCGTCACTGGGCGGAACGAAGACATAGGTTTCCATGGCGAGCGTCGCGCCCTCCCGCTCGTAGGTGAACTCCAACAGACCTTTGCCGCTGCGCGCCAGTTGGTTGTTCTCTTGCAACACTACCGTCTCCTGGGACGAGCCGACCGATGCCCCAAGCCAGCGATTCGGAGCGGACTCGAAGCCCGGGTCGAGAAGGTCTGGCTCGGTGCCGCAATCCGGAGCCGAGGTGATCCTGACGTCGTCGACCACGAGCTCAACCGAGCCAACTCCGTCGTCCGGCAACGAAAACGACACGTCGAGCTCGCTCCCGTGCGTCCAGGGCGGCAAGCAGTAGATGTAGGGGAGGCCTGAGCCCGTGCCAGCCAGCGTATCGAGCTGCCGGCCTCGGTCGTCGAGGTCGATCAACGTTCCGAGCTCGACATTGAACAGGTCCCCGCTCGAGCCTCTCCACCAAAAGACGAGTGCAGGAGACACCAACGACGCGGCGAGCGGAACCGACACCTGGGTCGCCATGGTTGCGCGTCCGGTCTGCCCGGCGCCCCTCGTGATGCGCACGCCGGTCGTCGCGTTTTGCCCCTCGCCGGGTGCGAACCCGCCTTCCGCCTCTTGCTCCGTCAGGACCTGCCACACCTCGCCCCCCGGTTCGACCGTCCCGTTCCGCACGCTCCCGGGCGCAAGGCATTCCCCGTCTTCGGCTTGGATGATCCGAAAGTGATCGACCCGAATGATGCTCCCGGGATTGGGGTCGTAGCAGTTGGCGAGCCGCTCGGATGCGGCGATGCGAACTTCGACCTCGTTTCCGCCCGGGTCTCGGCCGTAGCCGCCTTCGCCGACACAAAACCTCGCAGGCTGCCAATCGGGCCCAGTTGCGGGGAGGCGAGTCCACGAGCGATCGAACCCGACCGCCAGCCCATGCACGCCTTCGGCCTTGTAGTTGATCTCGACCACGAACGGATCGGCGCGCGGGTAGCTCGGCATGTCGACCACCTGGAGCAGGCTCGCGCCGTTGCAGAGCACGCTGTCGTCGAGATCCCCCTCGCCCGGGTCCAGGTCGCCGAGCTCTCCAGGGAGCACACGGGCGCCTTTGCCGTCCTCGTTAATCCAGGCGCCCGTGTCGATGACTTGCCGGAAGCCGGGATCTCGAATCAGCGCGTCGAACGCACACGGTTCGCCTGCGTAACCCGGTACACACGTGCAGGTATTGGGTGTCACGCCGGTGTCGCAGAACTCGTGTTCACTACAACCGCCGCACGTGCCGCCTTCCGGAGGCTCGGCGCACCGCTCATCGAGGACGATCAAGCCATCGGCGCAGCTCACAGCCCTGCAACCACCCGCGAGCAAAGCGCAAACTGCGACCAAGGAAATGCAGGTGCTTCTTCGGACCGTCGGGATGTGTAAGCTCATGAGAGGCCAGTGAGGCTCGCTAAGTTGGATAGCCCGTGCATCCCGAAGATACCAGGTGTCGCCGTGATGGCGGCGTCGGGCCGGCCATGTGTGCCAACGGTGCATAATTACGTATAGACGACCACCGATAGACGAGAGACACTCCGCCCCCAGGTAGCGCGGAGCGGCCGGCAGGCTGCCCCGTCCCGCGCAAAGGAGAAAGGGAACTCGCTATGAAGGCTGCGATCATCACTCTGTCGGGCGCACTGGCCCTATCCGTGTTCGCCGCGGGATGTAAGAACGGGCCTGTCAAGATCGTGCCGGGGAGCATCGATCAGAGCGTGTCGGGTAGCAGCTTCATCATCGATGCCGATCCCGAAGGACGCATCACCACGATTCATCACATGATTGCGACAGGCGCCCCCGAAGACGCGCACATCGAGGCCCTTCTCGAATTCAAGACACACGGCGCAGCGGCGACCGCTGACCCGCGCTGCGACAAGAGGTTCCCCTATGGAGCGTCGCTCATCAGCATGACCTGGGTGCAGGTGTACGACGACGGTTCCGCGTTCACGGGCGCGGTCGAAACGAACTCGGTGGCGAACTCCGTCGTCTGCACGGACGGTCGCAACTTCTACCTCAATGCGAGGGGACCGATCGTCGAAGTGACAGGACCGCGATTCGAGAGCTTCGACAAGGGTACGTGGACGGTCCGAGCCAGAATTGGGCACGCGCTGACGACCGGCAGGGTGACCGCGGACTTCGTCGAGAAGCCCGCCAAGACCGACTGATAGCTCATCCTACTGGCCGCTGGCGCCGTATCAGCGTGAGTCCCACGACGAGCAGGCTCAGCCAGCCGGGCCAGTCGCCCACCTGGGCGTAGAGCGTCTGCCCGTGTAACATGTGGACGGTGGCGCGGAGGTTTTCACGGGTCCCAACGCGGGTGCTCGCCACGACTCGTCCTACCGGGTCGATGACCGCGCTCACGCCGCTATTCGTGGCCCGCACCAGGTAGCGCCGGTGCTCGACCGCCCGGAACTGCGCGAGCCGCAGGTGGATCCAAGGCTCGTGCGTATCCCCAAACCATCCATCGTTGGTGAGATTGATCAGGATGTGCGGGTTGGCGCCGGTCACCATCCTGCGGACCAAGTCTGGGAGCACGTCTTCGTAGCAGATCGGTGTGGAGATTCGCCACGGGCCAAGCGACAGGGGGGCCACGTGCGTTCCTGGTTCGAATCTGCCGCTGTTCGGCGACAGCGCATAGAGGCGCGGGAAACGGTCGCCAAACGGGATGTACTCGCCGAACATGGCAAGGCGAGTCTTGTCATAGGTCTGGCCGATGAAGCCGTCCTGATCGATCAGAAACACGCTGTTGTAGAGTCGGCCGTACTTTCCTTCGGATGCAAACGTCAGCCCACCGAAAAGAATCGGTGTTTTCAGATCCGCGCGCACCTCCTTCGCTAAGACGGGGAGTGCCCGCCCGAACCTCGGATAGTTGTAGGCGGACTCCGGCCAAACCAACAGGTCAAGCGGACCTTGCGCTTCGAGGTCCCGGCTCTGCTCGAGGTGCCGCCGGTGACCCTCTAGCATTTGCTCATGTTTCTCGAAGATGCCCATGTTGGCTTGCACGAGGCCGACTTCGATCGAGGGAGCCGCGGCGACCTCCGCGTCGACGCGTGCAATTCGGAATGCGCCGTAGAGGAGCGTGACCGCGACGAACCCGAACGCCGCGGCGGAGACTTCGAGCGGCATGGCTCGCGCTCCGCGCCGCCAGCGAATCGCTTCGAACACCACCAGGTTGACGATGCCTACGAGCAGGCTGACGAGCAGCGGTCCCCCGAGGTCGGCAGTTTGAACCAACAACGGCAGCTCGATGAGCGCGTTTCCCAGGTAGTCGGGAAATAGCCTCGGGAACAGCCACTCGGTCGCGATCAACGTGGAGAGGGCGGCGGTGGCTACGCTGCCTCCACGAGCGCGAATCCACAGGTACAGAAGTCCTTGGATCCCGTATTGAAGCCCGAGGTACATCGAGAACACCACGAAGAGCGCGGCATTGATCGGCGTGCCGAAGCCCGAGAATGCCTCGGAGAACTCGAACATCCAGTGGTAACCGCCGGCTATCCCGACAGTGCCGTAGAGCCAGCCGACGCCGAGCTTGGTTCCCCACGCTCGGTCGGCGATGATCTCGAGCGCAGCCCAGAGCGGGACCAAAGCCACCATCTCGAGCGGCCAAATCCCAAAACCCGCCCAACCGAGGAAGAGCATTACGCCACCCAAGGCAGACAGGCCGTAGGCGGAGAGTAGGGAATCCGTCGGCTTCATGAAGAACGCCGGACACAGCGTAGCGACTATCTGAAAACCAAACCAGCCTCGGGTGCCGCGATTGGAAGCGAGCGTTGACGGCCGCTTGGCAGTTGGAGTAGCGTCCCCTCCCGACATTGAGTTCGAGATGGGCCCCGATGATGCCAAGCGCCGACGCACGGGCGGGCGACTGCTGGTGCGGTGGTTCTGGATCGTGCCGCTTGGTTTCTATCTGCTCACCGTGAGCCGTACTCCCGGCTGGGTGGACGCCCCACTGCTCGCGCGGATGGCCCATCGCATGGAGTTGAGCACGTGGGTGAACAACCACAATCTGTTCAACCTCCTCGGTGGCGTCTGGCTACGGCTCACCCCGGAGTCGATCGAGCCGCACTATTCCTTGAATGTACTGTGCGCCCTGCTTGGCGCGATGACGGTCTACGTCGTCTTCCTGATCGGACTCTGCCTGACGCAGAACGCGTTCGCGTCCGTCTTGGGCGCGCTCGTCCTCATGGTGTCCCACAGCATGTGGTGGCACTCCACGATGCTCGAGGTGTACACGCTGAGCACGCTGCTTCTGACGATCCTCGTGCTGTTTGTCATTCGGTACGAACAGGGTCGACGGTTTGCTGACCTCTGCGTGGCAACCCTCGCCTTCGGGTTGGCCTGCTCGAATCACGTCCAAATGAGCCTCGTGGGTATCGGCTTCCTTGCGCTTCTGACGACGCGCGACTCGCGCCGGGGGGTCTTTCGAGCGACGAACCTGCTCGTCCTCATGGTCTGCTTCCTCTTGGGCTTTCAGCTCTATCTTTGGGTCTTCATATCGGAGCTGGTGACGTACCTGCCGTTCGTCGAGGACGCGGGGGCTCTGGTCACCACGCTTGGGGCAATGTTCGAACGGACGAGCGGCGCCGAGTTCAAACAATACATGTTCCCCCCCGGGCTCTCGATTCGCGAAAGGCTCTTCTGGTGGGGGTTCTACGGGGGGTTCTTCGTTTACAACTTCCCGCCGCCCTGGCTCTTGCTCGCTCCGGTTGGGCTGATGGCATGGCTGAAGAAGAAAGACCACCGCGTCTCGTTCGCTTTCCTCGCTATCGCCCTGGCGGCCCAAGTCGTCTGGTCCGCCAACTACTTCGTGTGGGACATGTTCGCCTTTTCGCTGCCCGCCTACGTGATGACCAGCATTCTCATCATCGTAGGTATTGATTGGGTTTATCGTCGGGGCTCTGGTCTGCGCACGCTCGTCTACGTCTTCACGCCGACCGTCCTGTTGATTCCGTGGCTATATGCGAGCGTTCCGGGTTGGATTTCCCGCAGTGAGCAGAGCATTGGTTTGCTCGACAGGATCCCACAATACGCGCAGGTGACCGCGTTCTGGAATCCGCTCGAGTACTTCTTCAATCCGAACAAGCGCTCGTATGACCGGGTCGAGAGGTATGCGGCTGCGATCCTTCCCGCGCTAGAGCCGCAAGCGTGCTTTTGGGGCAACGAGGCGACCATGTTCTACCCGCTCAAGTACTACTACCAGGACGTCTTGGGAGAGCGGGCCGACGTTTCGTACCAGCTCGTGTTCGGCATCATCGAAACCCAGGCCCAGCTCGAGTACCACGCCAGCACTATGCTCACGCACCTGACGCGAGGGTGTCCCGTGTACATCTCTTCACTCGGCTACCCAGAGCGCCAGGTTCTGAACTACGTGTACCACCGGCTGAGTCCGGGGGTTGAATTGGCGAGAATCACCCGCTTGTCACAGAACGAGATCGTCGAGAGCTTTCCCGACTATCGGTTTAGTGTCGTGGAGGTCGATCCGGTCGCGGGAGCTCGCATCTACAGGCTCGAACGGCGCTAGAGCGAAAACAATTACGTATGGACAAAGCAAGAGGGTGATGGTTTCATGGCGCCGTCCCGAAAGAAGGGGAGGCCATGAAGATACGAACGATACCACGACTTCTTGCGCTCCTTGGTCTCTGCGCCTTCGCGGTGCCCATCATGGGGTCGGGGACTGAGTGCCCCAAGCGATGCACCATCGAGGGCGCCGGATGCGCCACAGTTTGCGGGGCGCCGCTGACGTCCGGCACATGCGTTCTCGATGGTAGCGTACTGTTCTGTGATCCCATCGACGACCCGATCGACCCCAGCGACAACCCCATCGATCCCTTCGACGATGAGCTTTCCGCTCCCCCATCCGGGAGCGCATCACTTCAACTTCGGTTTTGAGAGCACTTGCTCCATTGATACTCTTGGCGACAGTCGTCGCCTGTCAGAAGGATTTGGTGGTTCCATCCTCGCCACCCGCGAACATCGAGGACTGCGCGCGGAAATGCGAGATACCGATCGACCCGGATGTATTTGTTCCGGGTAAGCCCCTCAGCCCAACGTTTGTCCTCTTGGACGTCAAGCTCGAGCTCCTGCCCGTTCCGCCTCAGACCCTTGGGCTTGCTGCAAATGAGGCGGCGTGGGAGGCGCGGCTACCCAATGGTGACGAGGCATTCTTTCTGCGCATCGGTGACGCGATCGAAGGACGGATTCGGATCGGGGGAAAGCTCTATCGCGTACGATCGAAAACCCGGATGACCGCGATGTTCGAGGTGTACGACGAAAACGAGTTCTACGAGCACGGGAAGACCGAGGCGCAGGGAGAAGGCATCTCGGTTCCCGATGCGTCAGGGACTCTTCCGCCGTCTGGTGGCGATGTTCAATGCGAGGATCCGATCGATCAGATCGATCTGTTGGTGCTCTACACTTCCGCCGCGGCCAAGGCCTCTGAAGCCGGTCCTACGGCTGCCGGAGATGGCATCGTTCCGATCATCAACGAGATCACGACCGCGGTTGAGCACACCAACTTGGTCTACGACTACAGCGGCGCCAAACACCGCCTGAACCTCGTCGGCACGGCGGAGGCCCCTGAGTTCCCGAACGACTGTATCGAGGATGCTTCGACTGGCGAGCTGGTGTGCGCCTGGAATGCAGGCAGGCTGCTCGGCGCACTCGCCAATCCCAATCGGGCGCAGGATTTTGGTCCGAAGGACTACGAGCTGGATCCGGCATTCAATCGGATTCATGCGCTGCGCGAGTCCTCGCGCGCCGATCTCGTCGCCTTGGTTTTTGAAGGACCGTCAGCGGAGGACTGCGGCATTGCGAAACAGCCCAAGCGGGCAGCTGGCGCCAGCACTCGACACCGAGCGTACTCGGTCGTCAAGCGCGACTGCTCGGTCGCCTACATGAGCTTCGCCCACGAGATCGGGCACAACTTGGGCGGAGGCCACGACGGCAACGACTGC
>JAFDAJ010000385.1 GCA_019313915.1 Deltaproteobacteria bacterium | reverse complement strand
GAGGCACCGGCGGAACCGGCGGCGCAGGCATCTAATGACCAGGCTTGCAGGGGCCGCGCTGGTCCTTGCCGTGCTCGCCACCGCGGGTGGCGATTCGGCGGGGACCTCGGAGGCCGATAGTCTGACACCTTGGCCAGTCACGGCGTTCCCGGCTCTCCCAGAGATCATGAAGGACGTTCCGGAGGCGAGGATCGAGCTGGGCCACCTCCTATTCTTTGATCCCGTCCTATCGGTCGACCGGCAAACCGCATGCGTGACGTGCCACAGCGAGATCTGGGGCATGGGGGATGGAATGGCGCGCGCCATCGGCCACGGGGCCGGCCTCCAGGCAGGGCCGGGTCGCCGCGGCCCAAACATGCTTCGGCGCAACGCACCACACCTCTACAATCTCGCATTCCGTGCGACCTTGCTTTGGGATGGAGACGCGCAGACGCTCGAAGAGCAGGCGCTCATCCCAATCTTTGCCGAAGACGAGATGGACGCGGATCCGCAGACGCTCGTTGCAGATCTTGCGAGCATTCCTGAATACGCGACGCGTTTTGAAGACGCCTTCCCGGAAGATCCAAGAGTCACACTCGAGAATCTGGCTTCGGCCCTGGCCGCCTATCAGCGCAGGTTCCTCTCGAACCGCTCGACGTACGATGCCTACGTCGAGGGCAGACCCGAGCTGATGAATGATGAAGAGGTGAAAGGCATGTACCGCTTTGCTGAGATGGGTTGCGACGGCTGCCACACTCCGCCGCTTTTCGAGTCTGAAACCTTCGCAAACCGAAACGTGCCGGAGGTCGAGGGCATCGTCGACCATATGGGCTCGAAGAGCTGACCGGACGCGAAGAGGATCGCGGCAAATTCCGCACGATGTCGCTTCGGAATTTGATGTCCACCGAGCCCTACTTCCACAACGGATCGATTACGAGCATGTCAGGCGCGATTCGACACGAGTTGGAGCAGAGTGGCATGCCCTTCACGGACGACGACGTTCGCCTGATCACTCTCTTCATCAACAAGACACTGCGCGACGAGACGCAAGAGGCGATTCGTCCCCCGACGGTGCCGAGCGGCCTGCCTCTCCCAATCGACCCGCCCGGCAGTCGCTGATGTCTAGGCAAACGGCGGCCGCGCTGCTTCTTGCCGTGCTCGCCATTGCATGTGGCGATTCAGCCGGAACTTCGGCGGTCGATAGTCCTACACCATGGCCGGTCACGGCGTTCCCGGCTCTCCCCGAGATCATGAACGACGTTCCAGAGGCTAGGATCGAACTGGGCCACCTCCTATTCTTTGATCCCGTCCTCTCGGTCGACCGGCAAACCGCATGTGTGACCTGCCACAGCGAGGTATGGGGCATGGGGGATGGAATACCGCGCGCCATCGGCCACGGGGCCGGCCTCAACGCAGGGCCCGGTCGCCAAGGCCCAAACATGCTGCGGCGTAACTCCCCAGCTCTCTACAATCTCGCCTTCCGTTCCAGCTTGTTTTGGGATGGTCGCGAGCGGGTGCTCGAAGAGCAGTCACTCATCCCCCTCTTTGCCGAAGATGAGATGAGCGCCGATCGGGAGACACTCCTCGGAGAGCTGTCCGGAATTCCTGAATATGCCGTACGTTTTGAAGACGCCTTCCCCGAAGATCCAAGAGTCACCCTCGAGAATCTGGCCTCGGCTCTGGCGGCTTACGAGCGAACGTTCATTTCCGTTCGGTCGACCTATGATGCGTATCTCGAAGGCAGACCCGAGCTGATGAACGACGATGAGGTCGAAGGGATGTACCGCTTCGCAGCAATGGGCTGCGACGGCTGCCACACGCCCCCGCTTTTCGAGTCTGAAACGTTCGCAAACCGAAACGTGCCGGAGGTGGAGGGCGTCGTCGACCATGGGCTCGAAGAGCTAACCGGACGCGAAGCGGATCGCCGCAAGTTTCGAGCCATGTCGCTTCGGAATTTGGTGTCCACGGGGCCCTACTTCCACAACGGATCGATCGAGTTGATGTCCGACGCGATTCGACACGAGCTAGAGCAAAGTGGCATGCCCTTCACGGACGATGACCTGCGCCTGATCACGCTGTTCATCAACAAGGCACTGCGGGACGAGACGCAAGAGGCGATTCGTCCCGTGACCGTGCCGAGCGGCCTGCCCCTTCCGATCGACCCTGCCGGCGTTCCTTAGCTCAATCGGCGAGCAGCCGGCTCTCGTCCACGAAGTTTTCGTCCTCGATGAGGTCGATTCGGCTTCGGGCGAAGCGACGTGCCGCGGCCAACGCGCGCTCGCCCTTCCCGTGGTCGAGAGACCACTGCGCATGATCGATGAGCAATGCGAGTTCGGTCGCGCGCCCCAGCGTCATCGCGAAACGCCGCGCACCCGCTTCGAGCAGCGGGCGTTCTTCGAGGGTCTTCTGTAGCCAACGTCCCGCGTGTTGGACGGCAGCTTGGCTGCGCTCCCCGGCAGCATGCAGGCGCGAGTCGGTCGCGGCCCCCAACCGAGTTTCAATCTCGGCGACGAATGCTTCCCACACACCATCCTGCTTGAGCGCACGAAGCGAATCGAGGGACAAGACGTTGGTCGTCCCCTCCCAAATCGGAAGCACCTGCGCATCCGCGAGCAACTTTGGAAGTCCGGTGTCGTTGACATACCCGGCGCCGCCAAACGATTCGAGGGCTTCGGACGCCACTGCGACCGCCTGCTTTCCAGTAGTGAGCTTTCCGATCGGAGTGAGCAGCCGGCTCACCAATTCCTCCGCCGCGCTCGCCTGGCCGGATTCGATGCGACCTAAGAGCTCGACCACGCGGAAGGCCAGCAAGAAAGCGCCCTGCGTCTCCGCAACCATTTCCGCCATGGTGTCTACGTGCAGCGGCTTGTCGATGAGCGTGGCGCCAAACGCTTTGCGCTTGTTGGCGTAGTCGCGGGTGAGCGCCACAGCGCGCTGCATACCGAGAACCGCGGCGACAGCGTTCCAGGTGCGGGT
>JAFDAJ010000384.1 GCA_019313915.1 Deltaproteobacteria bacterium | reverse complement strand
AGGCTTCGTTCACGCAGTCGCCTGACTCGCTCGACGCGCGGGGCCGATGCAAATGGGTCCTGGTGGTGCACTTCCACGAAGCGCCCGACGCGGTTCGAGACGTCGTGGAATCGGCAGGTGGCCAGCTCGTGTACCAGAGCAACGAAAGCTCGCCGATCGTGATCAGCAAACGCTCCCACCCGGCGAATACCAATCCGCTCGTCTTCAAGCGAACTTGTCTGTTCCGGTTCGAGAACCAAGAGAGCTGTAACGCTGCCATGCAGCCGGGGGTGCTGAACCACCTCCAGGAGGCCGCCGGCGAACTGTCCGTGCAGCTCTACCGGCGAGTGCCGAGAAGCAAGGCTCTGCCCGCGTTTGGCAAATTGTTTCGCGAAAAGATCGCACCCAAAGATCCCACGGGCGCTGGCGGCGACTGAACGCACCATGGGGGCTTCATGGGGCCTGATCTCGAACACGCGGGCCCAGGCGGCGGCTTGTCCGCAACCGATGAGATGCAAGGTCGGAGAGCTTTGGGCCACGTCACCTCAGAGGGACGGGCCCTCGTTTGATGTAATCCCCCCAGGCAACGACACCAAGCTCGTGGGGACGTTTGGACCTCAGGGCTTCCACAATGGCCCCCGCCAGCTTTAAGTCTGTGATAAGCGGGATGCCTGCATCCACGGCGCGGCGGCGGATCAAGTAGCCATCGGGACGCCCCTGCTCGTCGTACTCCCTCGGAATGTTGATCACGAGATCGACGCGTCCATCGTCGATCACGTCGAACGCACTCGTGCCTTCGCCAGGCTCCTTCTCGACCGGAATGCAATCAACTCCGACTTCGATGAGGCGCTCGGCGGTGCCCTTGGTGGCATAGACCGGAAGCCCGAGCTCCTCGACGATCAACCTCGTCTCGTCTGCAAAGCCGTACTTGTCAGCGATCGGGCCTAGCGAAACCAGCACGCCAGCGGATGGGAAGCGGAAACCGGTGGCAAGGAGTCCGTGCAAAAGGGCCTCGTCGAGATCGGCGCCCAAGCAGCCAACCTCTCCCGTGCTGGCCATCTCTACGCCCAGCATCGGGTCGGCGCCCACGATGCGCGAGAATGAAAACATGGGCACCTTCACCCCCACGTAATCGAGCGCGAGCGTGTCGTTGGACACCTCACGCTTGACCCCGAGCATTCGCCTGGTGGCCTCGGCCGCGAAGTTGGTTCCAATCACCTTGGAGACGAACGGAAAGCTGCGCGAAGCCCGTAGGTTGCATTCGATCACCTTCACCGCGCCGAGCTTTGCCAAGAACTGCATGTTGAAGGGCCCCGTAATCTTCAGTTCGCGCGCGATCTCTGCGGCGATCCGGCGGATATCCCTGATGGTTCTGATGTAGAGCGTCTGCGGGGGTAAGACGAGCGTCGCGTCCCCACTGTGCACCCCAGCGTCTTCGATATGTTCACTCACCGCCCACAACACGATCTCGCCCTGGTCGGCGACGGCGTCGATCTCGACCTCACGGGCGTGAACCTCGAACTTCGAGACCACTACCGGATAGTCCGGGTTGATCCGAGCGGCGCGTGACAAGATTCGGCTCAGCTCTTGCGGCTCGTGGGCCACGCTCATGGCGGCGCCACTGAGAACATAGCTGGGCCTGACTAGGACCGGAAAGCCCCCGAGGTGGTCGACGGCACTCTCCGCGTCCCCCGCGTCGGTCATGCTCATCCACAAAGGCTGATCGACGCCGAGCTCGTCGAGCAGTGCGCTGAACTTGTTTCGATCCTCGGCACGATCGATGTCCTCCGGGCTTGTCCCGAGAATCTTGACGCCCGCCCGATGCAAGCGAAACGCCAGGTTATTTGGAATCTGTCCTCCCATGCTAACGATGACACCGTCAGGCTTTTCTGTCTCACAGATATCCATCACCGACTCGAACGAGATCTCTTCGAAATAGAGCTTGTCGCAGATGTCGTAATCGGTGCTGACCGTTTCCGGGTTGTAGTTCAACATGATGGTCTCGTAGCCGGCGTCGGTCGCCGCTTGCACGGCGTTCACACAGCACCAGTCGAACTCGACACTCGAGCCAATGCGGTAGGGACCTGAGCCCAGCACGAGCACCTTCTTCCGCCACGACGGGCTCACATCCGAATGGTGCGCGTGATACGAGGTGTAGAGGTAGTTGGTGTCA
>JAFDAJ010000383.1 GCA_019313915.1 Deltaproteobacteria bacterium | reverse complement strand
CACGGCCTGCGGTTCCTGGGGTCCCGCTCCGCTTCGCATTGGCCAGGGTGCATCTTGTCTTCTGGTCGAGCTGGGGAATGGTGACGTTTTCATTTTCGACGTGGGCGGTGGAACGGTCGGAAACCTGTTCGCCCTGGGCGTGCATCCCGCCAGGCTGGATAAGGTCTTGATCACGCACCTTCATCTGGATCACGTCGGCGGCATCTTCCCCCTCTTCGACGCGATGGGCTGGGCGCGCAATACACCCCTTCATGTGTGGGGTCCCTCGGGCTACAAGCCGGACCTGGGTATTGCCGCGTTCACGCAGAATGTTCGGGAGGCGTCTGAGTGGCACATTCAGAGCAAGCAGAGCATCCTCGCGAGGGGCGGAATGACGATCGTTCCCCACGAGGTTGACATCAGCAAGTTCAGCCCCGAGCGGCCACGCCAGCTCGCCTACGACGAGAACGGCGTCAAGATCTACGCCTTCCCGGTAATCCACTCGCTCGCCGGGGCGATGGGCTATCGGCTGGAGTGGAACGGACGTACTCTAGTCTACAGCGCCGACAGTCAGCCGAGCACCTTCGAGGCCGAGCAGGGTAAGGGCGCAGACGTATTCATCCCCGAGGAGTTCGCCCACTACAACCACATGCCGATTCAAGCTGCCGAGGGCGTCATGGAAGAGCACACCACCCCAGCGGAGCTGGGTCGCGTCTTCGCCCTGGCCAAGCCTCGATTAGGCGTGGGGATGCACTTCACGTTGGACGACAAGTTGATCGACCCGCTCTTTGAACGCTGGCGAACGACCTACAACGATCCTGTGCTGCTGATGCAAGATCTGACAACCATCAACGTTACGTCTGACTACATCGTTGTTAGGCAAACCAAGGCCGACCTTCTCGCTTGGCCAGCAGTGCCGCCAAAGCCCCCGGAAGGAGTGGACATGAGTCCGGGCCAGCCGAGCAAGGCGCAAAGACCGTCTTGGCTGACCGAAACGAGGCTTCAGCAGGCACCGTAGGTCAGGGCTACGGGTTGATCGATGACACCTGTGCAGGGTCCCGCCAATCCGGCGGGATGCTGAAGTCAGTGCATCGTGCTCGTTGACCTGAGGGTGCCGTGGCGATGTGAAATCAGATGATATGAAGTGACGAACCGTGAACACGGCGACGCGGTCAAGTCCCGGTCATGTATGAGGTTTTTGTGTGATTCCGGTGCTCATAACCCGAAGGTCGTCAGTTCAAATCTGGCCCCCGCAACCAATGATGTTGGGCACTTAGTGATCGCGCTAAGTGCCCTTCTTTTTGGCTCGGTGCCACGAGGGTGCCACAACCGATCGAAAACCATCCCCCGAGCGATGTATGGATCGCGAAAAACGTTGGGTTTTCGATCTTGAGTACGCCGCAACAACGCGACCTTGCGGGTGCATAACCCGAAGGTCGTGGCGCTGGCGAAACATCCACGGCAATGAGTATCCGCTCTTCGCTCACCGGAGCGAAACTAGTTAGGGCGCAATGTTCGGCCGGAGGCTTGCTCCGTGGATGACGCGCACCTGGAAACACTCCTTGTGCGCGTTTGCTTTTTCTGGGGCCACGGCGTTCCGGGGAGGGGGCCCTTCCTGAAGTGGAGTCGCGTTTCGCGCTCCGGGGTGATAGCGTCGCGCAGTCGTGCAAATCCTTATCCTGTGTGCGCTCGTCGCCTGCCTATTTGGTTGTTCCAATGGCGGAGTGACCGGCATCGAGGTCCCCTGCGTGATTGACCAGCCGGCTCCTTACGTCGATGGCATTCCGTACCTCGGCATTCACGCGAACGCGCAAAACAGCGACATCGTCGATTGCGACACCGCGCCCGCGTACCAGGAGGCGTGGCACGTGCTCAAAGGCAAGGGGATTCCTCAACCGGTCACCTTCAGTCCGGACGGCGAAACCGTCTACGCCACCTCGACCAACGCGGAAGAGGATGGCTGTCGCGTCTGGGCGCTCGACGGGAGGACCGGGGAGACGAATTGGTGCGAGACCTACGACCGTGACGTAGCCGCGAGCTCGGTGGAGGTCGATCTCGATGGGCATCTTTATTTCACTGCGGCGCGCCGCGTGATCTCGCTGAACGCGGACGGCACCGAGCGCTGGTCGACACCGCTCGAAGAAGGTTCGCTCGAAGTCGACGTCGTGGTGGAAGCGTTTGGGGTTCACTTCACGCCCGATGGCCACGTCGCAACGATCACGGCGGCGGGTGTCGTGTTTCTCCTCGACCGCGCAACCGGCGCGGTCCTCGACAGCCTCGATCTGCCCGAGGCCTTCGGCTTCGTGCCGTTGACGTCGCTCGGTAGTGGCTTTGACTTGGTCACCGGTTTGCCGCAGTCGGTCAAGGACGACGCGACGGCGATCTTCGGTTCCATCGACGAATTCCAGAACGTGCTCGAGACGTTTCTCGGCGCCGGAGGCGGTTTCAACGACAACACCATCGCCATCGCACCCGATGGCACTCTGTATGCCGTCGGCGGCGGCCCGGATCCGACTCGCGGCTCGCTCATGCAGATCAAGGTGCAGGGCACGGCGGCGGCGCCCGAGCTTGTCGCCGGTTGGCATCTGGTGACGGTGGGCGGAAGCGCCACGAGCCCGTCGATCAGTGCCAACGGGCGCTTCGTTCACGTCAGCGATGGTGCATCGGCGGCCGGCTTGATCGACCCCTCGACGTCCACGTCGAAGAACGTCGTCGTCGACATTGCGGCGTGCGACGCCAATGCCGATGGCGACGCGGACGAGGCCGTGTGTACGGCCTTGTGGACCGAACCTTTGGAGAAGGGCGCGGCTGCCGGGAGCCCCGGGATCTTCGATGACGGCTCGATCCTTTTTTGGGAAGTGTCGTTCAACTTCGCGGCGATTCCTCCGGGGGTGCGCGACCTCGTCTGGAAAGGCCCCGAGGGGCTCGTCTGGGATACGGTCTTTCCGGATGACCTCGAGTGGACCTCGGTTGCGACGACCAGCCGCAATCACGTCTTCGGTACGGCGTCGGTGTTCACGGAAGCCCAGGGCGGCGAGTCGTTGGCCGGGCTGGTTCCGTTGCCTTCGACCGCGGCGAGTGAGCTGCTCGTCATCGACCGGGACGATGGCGGCATCGTCTTTCGCGCGCCCATCACTGACGATGCGACTTCCACCGTCGCCATCGGACCCAAGGGCAGCCTCTATACCGCCCTGTACGGTTTGATCAGCATCCTGTCGGTCGACCAGCGCCCGACGTTGGGGCTGGTCAAGTTCGCGCCAACCGAAGCGCCGTAACCGGGCGCGGCGAGCTGGGGCCATTCTGGGGCCACAGAGCCAGGGCGCAGCGCAAGAATGCAATCAAGATCAGTTGCCTCAGAGGAGCTCGTCCAGCTC
>JAFDAJ010000382.1 GCA_019313915.1 Deltaproteobacteria bacterium | reverse complement strand
GGCCCGTACTACTGCGGCGTCGGCGCCGAGTACGTGTTCGGCCGTGACATTGTCGAAGAGTACATGGACGCATGCATCAAGGCCGGCATCAAGGTGTCGGGCATCAACGCCGAGGTCATGCCCGGCCAGTGGGAGTTCCAGATCGGACCCGCGGGCGTCACCGAGGTCGGCGACCACATGTACATGGCGCGCTACCTCCTGGGCCGCATCGCCGAAACGTACGGCGTCGACATCTCCTACGACGCGAAGCCAGCCAAGGGCGACTGGAATGGCGCGGGCTGTCACACCAACTTCAGCACCAAGCAGATGCGTGAAGATGGCGGCTTGAAGATCATTCACGAGTACTGCGAGAAGCTCGGTCAACCCGAGCGCATCGCGATACACTTGGAGCACTACGGCGCCGGCCTCGAGGAGCGTCTCACAGGCGCGCACGAGACCGCGTCGTTCAGGGACTTCACCTGGGGCGTGTCCGACCGCGGCGCCTCGGTCCGTATCCCGATGCAGACCGACCTCGACGGCAAGGGTTACCTCGAAGATCGCCGACCCTGCGCGAACATCGATCCCTACACGATCGCCCGCCTGATGGCAGAGGTCGCCGAGTAACGCGCCTGCGCGTCAACAGGACGACGCCGCGTTCTCCGGAGCGCGGCGTTTTTCGTTAAATGGTCAGCACCGCTGCGCCTCGAATTCCATCGTGCTGGAGGCGTTCGAGTGCTTCGTTGGCGTTCTCGAGCGCAAACGTCTCGGTGTGCGTGTGTACCGGAACCTCGGCGGCTTCCCTGAGGAACGCGTGCCCGTCCTCGCGGGGGTTGTTGGCAACGCTGCACACGACGCGCTCGCGATAAAGCAGCTCATACGGAACCTCCGGGATTGGGCTCATGTGAATGCCGCCGAGCACGAGGGTGCCGCCCTTGTCGAGATGGGACAGGGCGGCGGGCACGATCTCGCCGGCCGGCGCCAAGATGATGCCAGCATCGAGTGGGACTGGAGGTTTGTCGATCGTGCCACCGGTCCAGGCGGCGCCAAGCTCTGCGGCGAGCGCTTGGTGCTTTTCACGATCGCGCGTGCAGACGTAAACTTCGGCGCCGCGCGCTCGGGCAATCTGGATGGCCACGTGTCCCGCCGCGCCAAAGCCGTAGAGGCCGAGGCGCGCGCCCGACCAATCGCTGATACCGGTCTTTCGCAGGCAGCGATAGCCAATGATACCGGCGCAAAGTAGCGGCGCGGCTTGAAGATCCGAAAACCCATCCGGCAGCGCGTAGGTGAAACTGGCCGGAGCGACGACGTACTCGGCAAAGCCTCCGTGAACAGTCCACCCCGTGAAGTCGGGAGACTCGCAGAGATTTTCGCGTTTACTCGTGCAGAACGAGCAGCATCCGCAGGTGCGATGCAGCCAGGCGACACCGACGCGCTCTCCCGTGTCGCGATCCCTCACGTCCGAACCGAGCGCTTCGATCGTGCCCGGGATGATGGGTGAACGTCGCACTTCGAGGTCCCCCTCGACGACGTGCAGGTCAGTTCGGCAGACGCCACAGGCGTGCACGTTGATGAGGACCTCATCTGCCCCCGGCTCGGGAATCGGCACATCGGCCAGTCGCAAGGGATGCGTCTCGATAGGAGCAGGAGTGTCGAGGAGCATGGCTCGCATCGCAGCCACCATACCACTGACGCTGACGCCGGCACTGACACTAGCGCTGACACTGGCGCTGATGCACCCTCTCCTCATGTGGATCTGGATTCCCATTCTCGCGGTGCCAGTCCTCGGACCGGCAATCGTAGGCTGGAAAATTTGGGACGAGATTCGCCGCACGATCAGCGAGGACCCGCTCGTCTGGGAGAAAGCGATCCGCGCGTTTGAAAACAAAGAACGCAAGCAAGCCGCACCCAAGGGCGCAGTGGTCTTCGCGGGAAGCTCGACGATTCGCTTCTGGGGAGGGCTCGTGCAAGACATGGCCCCACTGCCGACCGTTCAGCGTGGTTTTGGGGGCGCCAAGGTCAACGACGTCACCCACTACATGGATCGTCTCATCACGCCGCACGATCCCGCGATGGTCGTGCTCTACATCGGCAGCAACGATCTGCTCGACTTCGGAGGCAACCGGCCAAAGAGCGTCCAGGAGATGCAGCAGCTCTACGATATCCTCTTAACCCGTCTGCACGATCGTCTGCCCGACGCCGTCATCGTCGTGTTGGCCACGTTTCCCTCTCCGCTCAATGCGCGCCGCGCGGCACAGATCGAAGCGGTCAACGAATACGTTCGTGAAACGGCTGAAAGAACGTCTTGGCTGGAGGTCGTGGACGGCAACGATGCGCTCAAAACGCCGGGAGGAGATCCGGACCGATCATTGTTTCGGTTCGATCGCGTACATTTGAACAAGAAGGGTTACAGACGCTGGGCGCAAATCTTGCGCCCGCAGTTGCTCGACTATTGGCGACAACAATTGCACTGAACGCCCGGTTCCGATATACGCCTAACCCATCGTGGCAAGTGAAGCGCACCAAGCATGGGAACCCGGCAGGGTCAGCAGAGCGAGCGGTATTGCTCTGAGGAGTGGCGGCGACGCGCTCGCAACAACCCCCAAGCCGCACGGGTTGATTCAGAAGCTTGCGTACAAGGCGGACGGCTTCCTGGTCTCTCAGATCGCCAAGCTCCAGCCGGCCGACCTGAAGGAGCCTCCTGAGCTGGTGCACGACCTGAGGGCGTTTGCCTCGACCGACGACTACAGGGCGTATCGCAGTGACCCTGCTGGGCTATTTCCGGCGCCCGGGCGCATCGACGTCAAGAAACGCTGGCTCGCGCCCCACCGTGTCGGGTTTGCGGAGTGGAGCTGGCAGAGCGTGCACCCGTTGATCTTCAAGGATATCGGGCACGAGTATCGAAGCCATCGAGACAATCAGACCGCCCTGCTCCGGACACTGAACCTGCGGATCAAGGGCAAGCCCATGGCGATCCTCGTCAACGGCTTTTCGTCCGGGCACCACCTCATGGAACGGGTCGCCTGGCCGATTCGGGAGTTCAACCGCCAAGGGATAGGTGTCTCTTTGTTTGCCCTTCCCTTCCACGGCCCACGTGGTCACGCCTTCCCACCCGAGTGGCCGCAGCAAGACACGGCGTTCACCATCGAAGGCTTCCGGCAGGCAATCTGGGATTTGCAGATCGCGATTCGTGCGATGCGCGATGCCGGTGCGAGCCATGTCGGCGTCGTTGGCATGAGCCTGGGCGGCTACACCGCCTCCCTGCTGGCAACGGTCACGTCGGACGTCGACTTCGTCCTGTCGTACATTCCGATCGCAAGCGTTCCGGATGTCATGAATGACAACGACTTGGTCCCGGGCTCCGGCGACATCCAGAGGACGCTCTACGAAGGCTATCGCGAGCAGCTCGTACCAATCACTCCGGTTTGCCGCATGCCCAAGGTCGAGCCCAAGCGCGTCTCGATCATTTCCGGACAGAGTTCCCCGGCGGGCACATCGTTCAGAACCGCCGCGCGCAGGCGTTCCGCGAGTCGCTGGAAGGCTTCCAGGATCGCGGTGTGCTACCGCGTAAGCGCGAGTCGCTGGAAGGCTTCCAGGATCGCGGTGTGCTACCGCGTAAGCGATGGAAGAGGCGGGCCAAGCGGTAGAGTTCGAGCACGACCGGGAGTTCCTCTCCAAAGTCGTGCCACTCATGCAGACCTACGGCCGATACTTCGACGCCGAGGTGCGTGGTGTCGAACGTCTTCCAGACTCCGGCCCGGTGCTGCTCGTCGGCAACCATTCAGGGCCCAATTGTGATCCAGACACGCCCGCCTTGATGGCCGCCTGGTACGGCAAAAACGGCATCGACAACCCACTCGTCGTGCTGAGCTTCGATCTGATTTTCGCCGTGCCTGGTGCGCGTGATTTCTTCCGGCGTCTTGCTCAGGTGCCAGCCAATCAGCAAAACGGGGCGGCGGCGCTCGAGCGAGGCGCAGCCGTGCTGGTCTATCCCGGTGGACTCGAAGACATCGCGCGGCCCTGGACGGAGCGCAATCGTGTCGTGCTCGCCGGCCACAAAGGGTTCATCAAGCTCGCGCTTCGTAAAGGGGTTCCTGTGATTCCCATCGTGAGCCACGGGGGTCACGAATCGAGCATCGTGCTCACCCGCGGCCGACTCATCGCAAAGGCGCTTGGCCTCAACAAGTTCCGTACCTACAGCATGCCGTTGGTGTTTACGATTCCTTGGGGAGTCGTCGTAGGGCCAATCCCGTCGTTTCCCATTCCCACCAAGCTGACTCTGCAGGTTTGCGAACCGATGGATTGGAGCGAACGAAGCGCGGACGACCCAGAGGATGTCCAGCGTTGCTACAACGAAATCGAAGACGTCATGCAGCACGCCCTCGACGAGCTGGCGAAGGAACATCCCTACCCGATCCTCACGCGC
>JAFDAJ010000131.1 GCA_019313915.1 Deltaproteobacteria bacterium | reverse complement strand
AACGACGTTCAAGTTCTACCGCACGGAAAACCCCCCTCCGCGGGCCGATGGCACGGTGCCTGCGAAGAACGACTACGAGTTCATCGTCAGCTTGGCGCTCGAGCTCGGGTGACCGCAGGAGGCGCTGAAAACGACCCGATCGCAGCTCGACGCGGTCGGGTCGGGTCGTTGCCTTGCTGGCGCTACTGCCGCCACTGGCTCAAGCTCTCTCCCGTGCCGGGCCGTCTCCTCCCTCGTCAGTTCTACGCGCGCGACGCTCTGGACGTCGCGCGCGATCTGCTTGGGCAGGAGATTTGGCACGGGGGGGTTGGTCTGCGCATCACCGAGGTCGAGGCGTACCGGTACCCCAATGACAGTGCGAACCACTGCCGCGCTGGCCTCACAAGCCGAAACGCGCCGATGTGGGGGCCTCCGGGTCACGCGTACGTCTATTTGTGTTACGGGTTGCATCAGATGTTGAATCTCGTGACCAATCGAGACGGGGAGGGGGCGGCCGTGTTGATTCGTTCGTGCGAGCCGATTGCGGGGCACCGCGTGATTCGGCGTCGGCGCGGCGGTAAGGACGGCCCCGTCCTTCTCACCGGCCCCGGCAAAGTCGGTCAGGCGTTGGGCCTCGACAGGACCTTCAGTGGTCATCCGCTCTACCGCTGCGGCGGGCTCGAAGTGCGTGAAGGGACGAGCGCGGGCGAGATCGTCGTCGGCTCGCGAATCGGAATTGGCTACGCGGAGTCCGAGCATCAACGCGCAGAGTGGCGTTTGGCGATCGCGGGCTCGCCGTGGGTTAGCCATGCGAGTCAGCTTCGAGGTGTGCAGTGATGAATCGGCCTACAACCCACTCGAACGCAGAAACCAACGGCATCCTGGTCGAGGTGCAAAGCCGTTACGTCGCAGACGAATCGGCTCCAATGACCAGGCGCTTCGTGTTCGAGTACACGATCACGATCACCAACAACGGCAGTGAAGCGGTTCAGCTCCAGTCCCGGCATTGGGTCATCACCGACGGCCTCGGTGACGTGCAAGAAGTCAGAGGCCCAGGCGTCGTCGGTGAGCAGCCGGTGCTCAGCCCCGGCGAGGGTTTTCGGTACACGAGCGGCGCGGTGCTACCGACCGAGCGCGGCACGATGCACGGCACGTATCAGATGCACCGTTCCGATGGCGCCCAGTTCGACGCGACGATCGCGCCGTTCTCGTTGGAACGGCCGCACTCGCTAAACTAGCCCCGTAAAGTCGACGCTTCGCGCCGTCCACGGCGTTAGCTGGGGGCGTCCCAGGCAGTCTTGATGGCCTTGTAGGTTTCGATGCCGGCTTCGGTGAGCTCTAGCGCGCCTTCGCCGATGAGGTGTTGGTGGATGTCCTTGGGGTCGGTCTGCCAGCCCTTGGGGACCTCGAGCTTCACGTTGACCGGGACGCCGCCAAGGAGGCCTTGCTCTTCCATTGTCCACAGCGCTTCAGCGGCGAGGAACTGGCCCGCGATCTTGCGGTATTCTGGCTTGAGGTGGCTCGCCAACGGAAAGACGTCGTAGAGCCCGACGGCATCCGCCGGCACAGCCAGCGGTTGGCGTAGCGCTTTGAAGACGGGCGCAGCGATCGGCAGCTCGACGAGCTCGACGCCGGCGATCTGCTGCCCCTGGCTTGCGTTCAGGGAGCGTTCGTACGCGTCACCATGACTGCGGCTGATCTCGGCAGGCCTCGCCGAGCTGTCTAGAAGTACCGTAATCACCAGATACGGTCGCGGGTCTTGCTCTTCGGTCATTTGCGGGCGACTAGTTAGCGCATTTATCGCCGGTTGGGTAGTGCTCGTCGCCTTGACGTGATGCGGAGCCGTCGCTACCTGGACCGGCCCCCCGATGCGCATCGAAATTCACCCCACCCATCCACAGGCCCGACGGGTCCATCAAGCGGTGGAAGTGCTCCGACGCGGCGGAGTGATCGTGTATCCGACGGGGACCGTGTACGGACTCGGCTGCGACATCCACCAGAAAAAGGCGGTCGAACGCATCTATCAGATCCGGCAGCTCAAAAAGGACCACCCACTGAGCTTCATGTGCCCGGACCTGAGCAAGATCGCCCGCTATGCCCACGTGGACGACTTCGCCTACCGGATCATGAAGCGCTTGGTGCCAGGGCCATACACCTTCGTGCTCAAAGCGACTCGTGACGTGCCCAAGCTCCTAGTGCGGAAACAAAAGACGGTGGGGATCCGGGTGCCGGATGACACGGTTGCGCGGGCACTGCTCAACGAGCTCGGAAGCCCCATCGTGTCGACCTCGGCAACCATCGACGGCGAGGTGCTCAACGACCCGGACGAGCTCCACGCGCGGTTCCCGCACGTCGATGCTTTCGTCGATGGAGGGTGGGGCGGCATCGAGCCCTCGACGATCATCGACCTCACCGGAGACGAAGCGGTCGTGCTGCGAGAAGGCGCAGGGCCGATCGACTTCCTCTGACTACCCGCGTACCCCGACGCCACGCGCTTCGGCGATGAGGTTACGGAGGAGCTTGGTCCATTCGTGATAGCGCGGGGCGCTACGAACGCACTCGACCAAGCGCTCCGCGGTCCAGTCGTCGCGTCCTCGGTACTGTGTCACCGCGGCCCAGTTGGCCAGGTGCTGATCCCACTGGTCCGCCGTCCAGGAGCCAACTTCGCCTCCACGGAAGATGAAGAGGTGATCGGCCGCAAGATCGGCGCCTGCGACCCAAAGCCCGGTGTCGGACAAGAACGGCCCAAGCGATCGGATGACGAGGTTCCGCTCCGCGGCTCGCCCCAGTGGTTCGAGCGCGCGATCAAACTGCTCCCAGCTTCGCGTCAACGTACGGACCCGTTCTTCGGAGATCGGCATGTGCGGCTTGAAGGCACCCGGCGCGACGCGAGCGTCGTGGTCGTCGTAGATGCGAACGCCGTGCTTCTCCTCGGCCTCGCGATAGGCCTGCAGGACGACCTCCCGGGACACTTGTCCGTCGACGTGCGAGAGCAAAGAGGCAATGAAGGGGCGAGTCACTGTGTGTTCCGATTAATTGGGGGCCTCTTGCTTCGCCTCGCGTCGAGGCCGTTGCGACGGATTGGTCAACAGCGTTCGCACGCGGTCGAGGATCTGATTGGCGAGGGCGCGTTTTGTCATTTCCGGCAGTGGAGTGGTCGATGCGGCTTCGACGAGCGTGGCGCGGTTGGTGTCACCGCCCAGCGCGGCGCTTGCCTCGTTTGCGACGATGAGGTCCGCGGCCTTTCGTTCGAGCTTGTCACGCGCTGCCTGTTCGAGGTTCTCGGTTTCGAGGGCAAAGCCGACCAGTACCGAGGGCCGTTGGGACCGCTTAGCACCGACGTCCGCGAGGATGTCCGGATTGCGGACGAGCTCGAGCTTCAGGCTTCCGCCCTTCTTGATTTTCTGCGCTTCTCGCTGCTCCGGGCGATAGTCGGCGACCGCCGCGGCCATGATGAGCACGTCGCATCGATCGAAGCGCGACATGACCGCCGCGTGCATCTCCTGGGCGGAGCGAACTCGAACGACCTCGGCACCCGACGGGACCGGCAGGTGCACGGGACCGCTCACGATGGTGACCTCGGCGCCGCGGCGCAGTGCCTGTGACGCAATCGCGTATCCCATGCGTCCGCTGGAACGGTTTCCAAGGAAGCGAACTGGGTCGAGATCTTCGTGGGTCGGGCCGGCGGTGATCAACACACGCGATCCCGAGAGATCATCGGCGTGGGCCAGGTGGGATTCGACCTCGTCGGCGATGTCGTCGGGCTCCATCATGCGCCCTTCGCCAATCTCGCCGTTCGCGAGCGCGCCGGTCACAGGGCCGAGCACGACGGCGCCCCGGTCGGTTAGCGTTCGAATATTGGATTGAGTCGCCGGGTGCGCCCACATGCGGTGGTGCATGGACGGCGCGAAAAAGACGTCGCCTCGAGCGCACGCCAGGGTGGCGAGGACCACATCGTTGGCTTGCCCACTCGTAGCGCGCGCCATCAGATTCATGGTGGCTGGGGCGATGACGACGGCGTCCGCCCACTCGCCGAGCTCGACGTGCACCTCGCCGGCGTAGTTCTCGGCCCACAGGTTGGTGACCGCGGGCTTTCCCGTCAGGCCGGCAAATGTAATGGGGCCCACAAAATGGGTGGCCGCTTCGGTCATGACGACGCGGACCTCCGCTCCACGCCGCATGAGCTCACGCACGAGCTGCACCGCCTTGAACGCGGCAATTCCGCCGCCCAAGCCCACCACGATGCGCTTTCCCTGAAGGGACATCTTCGGAGCAGTCTAGCAGGGGCGGACGCTTTTGCGACGTGCCTTCTGCAGCTTTCCGGACTGAACGGAAGGCCGGTAGCGGCCCGCCCGAAGGCTATGCGAACCGAAGGCTATGCGAACCGAAGGCTTAGTGGACCGGAATGCCTGGGGCGGGAAACTGGTCGCAGAGGTCTTTGACCTCCCCGGCGATTCTCGACATGGCCGCCTCGTTCTCGACATCTTCGATGACGTCGGCCATCCAGTTGCCCAAGCGCTTCATCTCGTCCGAGCCCATGCCCCGGCTCGTGATCGCCGCCGTGCCCAATCGAACGCCGCTCGGGTCGAACGGCTTGCGCGTGTCGAACGGCACCGAATTGTAATTCGCAACGATGCCGGCGCGATCGAGTGCCTGCGCCGCGACCTTGCCCGGAACCTCCTTGCGCGTGAGGTCGATCAAAATGAGGTGGTTGTCGGTTCCGCCGGTGACGAGATCGAGGCCGCGTGACAGGAGCGTTTCCGCTAGCACACGGCAGTTGTCGACGATCGCGTGCGCGTACGCCTTGAACTCGTTGGTGCTCGCGAGCTTGGCCGCAATCGCGATGCCTGCAGTGGTGCCGTTGTGGGGACCGCCTTGGAGGCCCGGGAAAACAGCGCGATCGATAGCTTTCTTGTGTGCGTCGTCGCACAGGAGCATGCCGCCACGCGGGCCCCGAAAGGTTTTGTGCGTCGTGCTGCTGATCACCGGGGCGTGGCCGACGGGGGAGGGGTGCGCGCCGCCGGCGACGAGCCCGGCGATGTGGGCGATGTCGGCGACGAGAATCGCCCCGACTTCTTTCGCAATTTCGGCGAACTTTGGGAAGTCGATCACCCGTGGGTATGCGGTCGCCCCGCAGAAGATGAGCTTCGGCTTGTGCTCGCGCGCGAGCGACGCGACCTGGTCGAAATCGATGAGGTGATCGTCGCGGTGCACGCCGTACTGAATCGCGTTGAAGTACTTGCCGGAGATCGAAACCTTCCACCCGTGCGTCAGGTGTCCACCGCTTGGCAGTCCCATACCCATGATCGTGTCCCCGGCGTTACAGAATGCGAGGTAGATGGCGAGATTGGCGGGCGAGCCCGAGTAGGGCTGCACGTTGGCGTGGTCGACACCGAACAGGCTCTTGAGGCGCTCGATGGCGAGGCGCTCGACCGTATCGATGTTCTGCTGGCCTTCGTAGTACCGCCTGCCGGCGTACCCCTCGGAGTACTTGTTGTTGAGAACGCTGCCGCAGGCTTCCATGACCGCCCTGCTTGCGTAGTTTTCACTCGGGATGAGGCGCAGCTTGTCGTGCTGTCGCTTCTCTTCGTCGGCGATGCATTGAGCGATTTCAGGGTCGGCTTCGATGAGCGGTAGATCGGCCATGTTCTCTCCAGGTTCTCCTCTTGCGGCGGGGCCTTAGCACGTTTGCCATATCGGTGTTATTCGGTGTGCGGTGAGCGATTATTTTCCGAGCTCCGACGAGTTCGAACGCCTCAGCCAGGGCGTCACGGTGGTCCCGGTGTATCGCGAGGTCATTGGCGATCGCCTCACCCCCGTGCTTGCGCACGCCACCCTCGGCCAGGACGCCGGCAGCTATCTGCTCGAGAGCGTCGTGGGCGGCGAGAAGTGGGCGCGTTACAGCTTCGTCGGCTTCGCGCCCGAGGTGATCGTTCGCGGCGTTGCGGATCGATTCGAACGAATCGTCGACGGCAAGGTCGAGCAGGAGCTCGGGGTCGATCCATGGCAGCGCCTGCGCGAAACGCTCGCCGAGTGGAAGCCACCCGAGGTCGATTGGCTGCCGCGTTTTTGGGGCGGTGCGGTTGGGTACACGAGCTACGACGCCGTGCGCACGTTTGAGCCCACCGTGGGCGCAGCGTTGGGACGCGATGACGACTGGGAGTTTTGCTTCGCTATCGGTGGCACGGTTCTAATCTTCGACAACGTGCGCGGCACACTGCGCGTGGTCGTCCCGGCTCGTGTCGATGGTGACGCGAAGCGCTCATATGCGTGCGCCATAAAGAGAATCGAAGAAACGCTTGGCGCGCTCGACCATCCGACGCTGCCACGCCGGTTGCACACGCCTGATTCGAGCGCGGAGATCGAGCTTCCCCCGTCATCGTTCGATCGTCCGGGGTTCTGCGCTGCCGTCGAACAGGCCAAGGAGTACATTCGTGCCGGCGACATCTTCCAGGTCGTCTTGTCGCAGCGTTTTCGGGTTCCGCTCGGCGACACCGATGTGTTCGATGTGTATCGCGCCATGCGCATCATCAATCCGAGTCCCTACATGTACTTTCTTCGGCTCCCCGATCGCATCGTTGCTGGCGCGAGCCCCGAAACACTGGTGCGTTTGGAGGAGGGCCAGGCCTACGTTCGCCCCATCGCGGGCACACGCCACCGCGGCCGGAACGAAGAGGAGGACCTCGCGATCGAGAAGGAGCTCCTCGCCGATCCCAAAGAGCGCGCGGAGCACGTCATGTTGGTGGACCTAGGACGCAACGACGTCGGCCGCATCAGCAGGGCCGGTACGGTCATCCTCACCGATCGGATGCTCATCGAACGCTATTCCCACGTGATGCACATCGTCTCGAACGTGGTCGGTAACCTAGCGCCCGGCCGCGACGCGCTGGACGTCCTGCGCGCCACCTTCCCAGCGGGCACTCTGAGCGGCGCGCCCAAGGTCCGCGCCATGCAAATCATCGAAGAGCTCGAACCCGAACGCCGAGGCGTCTACGGCGGCGCCGTCGGCTACATCGGCTTCGACGGCAACATGGACGTCGCAATCGCGATCCGCACCATCGTCGCACACAAAGACGAAATGTGGCTCCAAGCGGGTGCGGGGATCGTCGAAGCAAGCGATCCGGACAAGGAATACGAAGAGACGGTCATCAAGGCGCGGGCGGGACTGGTCGCAGTGAAGGCCGGGCAGAAGAACTAGCTAGGTGCCAGAAACGCAAAAAACCCAGCCCTTTCAGGCTGGGTTTGGCGCGGCGGACGAGACTCGAACTCGCGGCCTCCGGCGTATGAAGCCGGACCCCACCCCCCATTGGGGAAAACCCGGACGGGGCGGGGCGGACCCCCCTCCACGATGCACCAGTTTTTCAGCCATGAGCCCCGGCCCTGAGCAGCACCTGTAGCGCCCCCAGGACGGCCTAGGATCCCCGCTACGGCCCGCTGGTGCCTCAGGTGGGCTTGGCACGGTT
>JAFDAJ010000030.1 GCA_019313915.1 Deltaproteobacteria bacterium | reverse complement strand
TCAACGACTACACCGGTTGGTTTGCGGGCGATCCCGACATGGCCGGCGATTACTTCGGTTACGATGGTCCTTGTCCACCGTTCAACGACAGCCTCGTGCACCACTACCGGTTCACCGCGTATGCGCTCGACGTCGAGCGGGTCGCGGTAGACGGCAAGTTCACCGTTCCGGACGTTCTTGCCGCAATCGACGGCCACGTCCTTGGCGAAGCAAGCCTCGTCGCGAAGTACAAGATCAACCCGAGCGCACAAGAGCTGTAGTCCGCATCCGATGAAGAGCCGCCCATTCCGCTCGACCATCAGGATCCCTATACGCTCCTCGTGTCGGTGATGCTGAGCGCGCAGACTACCGACAAGAAGGTCAACGAAGTAACGCCCGCGTTGTTCGCCGAGGCGTCCAATCCCAAAGCGATGGCCGCGCTACCCGTCGACCGGATCCTCTCCTTCATCCGGACGCTCGGGCTCGCGCCGACGAAGGCCAGGAACCTCAAGCGCATGGCCGAGCTTCTCATCGAAAGACACGGTGGGGGGGTGCCCGACGACATCGATGCGCTCGAGGCGCTTCCAGGCGTTGGGCACAAGACCGCGTCGGTGGTGATGTGTCAGGCCTTCGGCCGTCCTGCGTTCCCGGTCGACACGCACATCCATCGCCTCGCAGCGCGTTGGGGCCTCTCCGACGGTAAGAATGTCATCAAGACCGAGGCCGACCTCAAGAAGCTTTTCCCAGAGGACACCTGGATTCGCCGTCACCTGCAGATCATCTATTTCGGACGCGAGCACTGCCCTGCACGTGGTCACGACCTGAGCCAATGCGAGATCTGCGGCTGGGCGGCGACGAAGAAGCGAATTGCCGAAGAAACACGGCCTCGATGACGGCCGCCACTGGTGGAAAGCCCCACCGAGACCCATAGTCCCCCCGATGAGCATCGAGTTCCGCCTGTTCCGAATTCCAATCCGCATTCACCTGTGGTTCTGGCTGATGTCTTTGTGGTTATGGACCCTGAACAGCGAAGAAGGCTGGGCTGGGTTGATGATTTGGGTCGTCGTAGTGTTCCAGGGCATCCTCATGCACGAGCTCGGCCACGCTCTGGTCGGGCGCGCGTTCGGAAGGCAGCCGCGCATCGAGCTCGTCGCGCTTGGGGGTCTGACGTGGTGGGAGCAACAAGAGCCCATGAGCCCGGGTCGAAGCCTCGTCGTGAGCGCAGCCGGCCCTGCCGTTGGCATCTTCATCGGTGCGTTGGCGTTGGTCTTGATGGATGCGTTGCGCGTGCCCGATCCCTCGCTTGCTCGGTATGCGTTTCGCTCGCTGATTTTCGTCAACCTCGGATGGGGACTCCTGAACCTCCTGCCCGTCCTGCCACTCGACGGCGGCAACATCGTTGCGTCGCTCATGGAGCTCGTCGCTCCTTCGCGCGGACGACTCCTGGCTTGCTACGTCTCGTTTGCGGTCATCGGGTTGCTGTTCGCACTCACGGTGACCCTCAAGCAGTACCCTGCGACCATTCTGCTTTTCTTGCTCGCCTTCAGCACCTACCAAGCGTTTCGGGCGGAGCGCCAGCGCCTTACCTCTGAGCCACTCGAGGGCGTGCCGCCCCAGACCCTCGTCCAGCAGGCATTCGAAGCCCTCGAGCGGAGCGACGGCCAGGCTTTGATCCGCGCCGCGTCGGAGCTCGTCGTGAAGGCCGATGCGACGGCCGAGCTCGACGAGGCCTTTCACCTCTTGGCCTGGGGTAGGCTCATCAACGGAGAGCCAAGCGAGGCCCATCAAGCCTTGACCTCGATGTCCGGGGACCGAACCCCGGACCCCGCTCTGGAAGGGGCTGTCCTGGTGGAGCTGGGCAAGCCCGACGACGCTGTCCCCCTCCTCAAGGAGGCGCGCGAGCGGGGTGGAGCCTTTGCCGAGACCTATTACCAGCGGGCACTGCAAGAGAAAAACGCCTAATTACAGTCGGTTAAAGGAATTTCTCCGCGCGTTGCTTGCATCTATGCGAATGAGAGAATATATCGAAACCTCATGCCGCTGGCTATTGCAGAATCCCCTCGCTGGGAGCTTTACCGTCTCCTGGGGGAGCCACGGAGGCTGCGTTTGCTCGGGCTGACCTCCGAGGACGAACTTTCGATCGGGGAGCTCGCCGAGTTGACGCGGGAAGCGCAGCCAAACGTGTCCAAGCATCTGAAGCTTCTTCGAGAAGCCGGGTTGGTTGCCGTCCGCCGTCAAGGCACGCGAGCGTTTGCCAGGCTTTCTCCAGAGTTGAATGGAGATCCCCTGCTTGCTGACGCGATCCGCGCTGGCCGCGCGCTCTGCGCGGAAGACGGCAGCCTCGAACGTGTTGCGAGGGTGATTAGAGCGCGCGACGATGAGGCGCGCGCCTTCTTTGAGCAGCCGTCCGATGACCCGTCTGCGCCGCCCGTCGCTGAGTGGGCCGCCTATCTCACCGCCCTTCGCACACTGCTGCCTAAGCGCAGTCTGGCAGTCGACCTAGGCACGGGCGATGGAGCACTGGTCGAGTTGTTAGCGCCGTTGTTCGACCGTGTGATCGCAGTCGATCGCTCGGAGAAGCAGCTCGAGGCGGCCGAGCGCCGGCTGTCGAGTCACGGGTACGAGCACGTCGAGCTCCTCCAAGCGGCGTACGATGACAATGCCATCGTGGACCGCGTTCGTCAGCTCGGGGGCGCCGATGCGGTGTTTGCCGTGCGACTGCTCCACCACGCGCCGCGGCCCCAGCAACTGGTATCGCTCTTGGGCTCGCTCGTGCGGCCAGGCGGTCAGGTGGTGCTCATCGACTACTGCTCCCACGACGACGAGCTCATGCGCGAGCGCCAGGCCGACCTTTGGCTTGGCTTCGAGCGCGACGAGCTTTTTGATTTCGCCAAATCAGCCGGGTTGATCAACCCTGAAGTTTTTGCAATTCCCGCAGCGCGGTACGGGCCGGGACCCGATGCCCATTTGAAGTGGCAAGTGCTCGCAGCGCGCCGCGGACCGAAAGAGGAGACAAGACAATCATGAGCCCAAATCCAGATCTGAAATACAAGGTTGCTGACCTTTCGCTAGCCGACTGGGGTCGGAAGGAGATGGCGATCGCCGAGCACGAAATGCCCGGTTTGATGGCCCTTCGTCAAGAGTACGGCGCGAAGAAGCCGCTGGCCGGCGCACGCGTCGCAGGTTGCCTGCACATGACCATCCAAACGGCGGTTCTGATCGAGACCCTGACCGAGCTTGGCGCCGAGGTCACGTGGAGCAGCTGCAACATCTTCTCGACGCAGGACCATGCCGCTGCCGCTATCGCCGCTACGGGCGTCCCTGTGTTTGCCTGGAAGGGGGAGACCGAGGAAGAGTACGACTGGTGCATCCACCAACAACTTCGTTCGTTCAAGGGCGGAAAGGCTCCGAATCTCTTGCTCGATGATGGCGGTGACCTCACCGCGATCGTACATCAGCAGTACGCCGAGATGTTCGACGGGCCCGATCGTATCCTTGGTTTGTCTGAGGAAACGACCACGGGCGTTCACCGTCTCTACGACATGGAGCGCGACGGCTCGCTCAAGTGCGCTGCCATCAACGTGAACGATTCCGTGACGAAGTCGAAGTTCGACAACCTCTACGGGTGCCGTGAATCGCTCGTCGACGGCATCAAACGGGCAACCGACGTGATGATCGCCGGCAAGGTGGTGGTGGTGGCCGGCTACGGAGACGTAGGCAAGGGCTGTGTGCAGGCAATGGCGCGTGCCGGCGCTCGAGTTCTTGTGACCGAAATCGACCCGATCTGCGCACTTCAGGCTTCGATGGAGGGCTACCAGGTCGTCACGATGGAAGAGGCGGCTCCGATCGCCGACATCTTCGTCACATCCACCGGGTGCTGTGACGTCGTCACCGGCGAGCACATGAAGCAGATGAAAAATGAAGCCATCCTCTGCAACATCGGACACTTCGATTCGGAGATTCAGATGGCGTGGCTGACCGACCCAGCCAACGGCGTCACTGAAGAGGAGATCAAGCCGCAGGTCGATCACTTCATCTTCCCCGACGGCAAGCGCATCATCGTACTCGCGCGCGGGCGTCTCGTGAACCTCGGCTGCGCCACCGGCCATCCGAGCTTCGTCATGAGCAACTCGTTCAGCAACCAGGTGCTTGCGCAGCTGTCCCTGTGGATGGAGCGCGACCGCTACGAATCGGGCAAGGTCTACGTGCTTTCAAAGGAGCTCGACGAGAAAGTCGCGCAGCTCCACCTCGGCCAACTCGGTGTCAAGCTCAGTAAGCTGACGCCCGCTCAGGCCGAATACCTCGGGATCCCAGTCGAGGGGCCGTTCAAGCCGAGCTACTACCGCTACTGAAGCAAGATGGTCTCGCTTCTGATCGAGACTTGGCGCTACTTTCAATCGCACGACGGGCGATTGCTTTCGGGGGCCATCGCGTTCTATGCGTCTTTGGCGATCGCGCCGCTAGGCGTCGTTGCGCTCCTCATCGCGTCGCTGGTCATGCCCGAAGCGGAAGCTCGCGAGGAGCTCGTCGGCCAGGTCGGAGTCTTTCTCGGCTCCGACTTGGCGACGTTCCTCGTCGAGGCGATCGTTCAGCTGGGCAACGAAGCGACGAGCTGGGCAGCCCCGGTCATCGGCGCCATTTTCATGCTTTACATCTCCGCGCGTCTGTTCTCGATGCTGCGACGCGCGCTCAATCACATGTGGGGCATTCGGCCCAAGCTCCTCGTTCACGCGAGTCGTTCCGAGAGGCTTCACCTAGCGCAACGGAGGCTGCTCGCGTTTGCGATGGTGCTGGTTTTTGGTAGCTCACTGGTCGCCCTGGTGTTACTTCATTCGGGCGCCGCGGCAGCGGCCCATCTCATCGGCGATAATCGCTATATGCTGACGCTGGCGGAGTTTGGGAGCGCATTCGGGGTCTTGGCGCCGCTGATCGCCTTGGTCTACCGTTGGCTCCCCGATGCCACCATCGCGTGGCGAGACGTCTGGGTAGGGGCCGCCGTGACGTGCTTATTCGTCCTCGGTGGCTCGTTCCTGATCGGCATCTACCTGGGCTTTGCCAGTCCCGCATCGATCTATGGAGCCGCCGGCTCGTTGATCGTCCTACTCTTGTGGATCTACTATACGACGCAGATCTTTCTGATGGGCGCCGTGTTTACGCGGGCATGGGCGAGCCATCACGGCAGAGCGATCGAACCGCTTCCGTACGCGGACGTGGTGGAAACGCGCGACTACTCCGCGAACGTCTCGGCCAGCGACACATAGTGCGGCGCCTGTGCGGGCGCTTCCTCGACGGTGCCGTGCATGTGCTTGTCGAGGAAATCAAACAGCGCCCCCCACTGCTCGCGCGCCGCGGCACGCCAAAGCAAGACGTTGAACGCGTGGATCTCGCCTCGGAATACGTGAAGCTCGCATTCTGTGTCGCGCTGCTGGAGCGCGTCGTTGAGGCGAATGGTGTCACCCAGAAGCGGGTCGGCTGTCCCGACCGTAGTGAAGAACGGGGGAAGAGGCCGGCTCCCGGGAACCGCCGGCTTTTCCAACAGCCGGAGCGGACTGGCGAGCGGGAATTGAAGGGCTCGTTTCACGCGCCGACCGAGATACGAGTAGGCAGTGCCCCGAATCTCGCCCTTAATCCAGCTTGCCATGCGCCGGCTTTTGTCCGGGTCGCGCCAAAAGCGCTGGACGTCGTGTAGGTCGAGCAGGCCGTACAGGGGCGCAACGCAGGCGATGCTGACATCGCGCTCGAAGATGCTTCGCGTGAACGGTTCGGGCCGCGGGTGCGTCGCACAGTAGGCGAGGGCAGCGGTGAGATTTGCACCGGCAGACTCTCCAATGAGCGCCACGCGATCCGTATCGGCCCCGTACTTGGCCCCGTTGTCCACTACCCACTCGAACGCCGCGATCGCATCTTTGAGGGGCTTCGGGTACGCGTGCACTGGGCCGAGTCGGTAGTTGATATTGAACACCTGGTAGCCCTGCGCCGCCAGGACGTAGGCCATGATGCGATGGGTGTCCTTGGACATCATGGAGAATGCCCCACCATGGATGTAGACGAGCGACGGCAAGCGCCCCACCGCGTCCCGTGGCCGGTAGATGTCCAGCAGATGGGATCGTTTGCGGGTGTTTCGATACGGAACGTTGTGCTCGACGTGGACCCGACGCCAGCTTTGGATGATCCAGGGCAGCACACCATAACCCACCCGCGAAAAGTGGTTTGCGGCCTTGTCCACGCCGTTGCGAACCAACGGCATGACCGAATCGCGGGCACGGGTCATACCCTTCCACTATAGGGGATGATCCGGGCTACGAAAAGAAGCCGAGCTTCTTGAGTGCGCCCCCGTAAATGAAGCGAATCATGCCGTCGATTTCCTCAAAGGATTTCGGGGAATGCGGGTACCATACACGCTCTTTCTTCACGGCCCAGCGATCGATGAAAATCGGCTGCTGATGAGTGTATCCGCGGAGGCCGCCGAGGCCGTTGACTTGTCCCACGCCGCTGTCCTTCATACCGCCGAATGGCGCCTCGGGGGCGCCGTATGCCATCGACGCATCGTTGATCACGACCGAGCCGGTTTCGAGCCGCTTCGCGATCTCGATGCCCTTCTCGATGTTCTTCGTCCACACGCTCCCGCTCAATCCGTACTGTGAGTCGTTGGCGAGGCGAATCGCCTCTTCCTCATCGGTGACGCGCATCACCGACACGATCGGACCGAAGGTTTCTTCTCGCATCAGTTCCATCGTGTGATCGACGTTGCGAACGAAGGTGGGTTTGTAGAAAAGGCCCTTGGTCGTGTCGGCTTCTCCGCCGACCACGATCTCCGCGCCTTTGGCCCTCGCGTCTTCGATGTGGCGCTCGATGATCGGCATCTGCCGGTCCCAGAATACCGAGCCAACGTCGACATCCTCTCCTGTGCCGTATCGAAGCTCGCTGACGATGCTCTTTACGCGTTCCTCGAACTCATCGGCGACGCTTTCGACCACGTATACACGCTCCACACCCATGCAGACGTGGCCGGAATTCAGCATCGAATTGAAGACCGCACCGCCTGCGGCGCGTTCGAGGTCGGCGTCCTCGCAGACGATCATGGCGTCTTTGCCGCCCAGCTCCAGCGTGCACGGAATGAGCTGCTCCGCGCATGCTGCAGCGATCCTCTTTCCAGTTCGCACGCTTCCCGTGAACGAGATTTTCTGCACACCGCCGTTCACGAGCGCCGCGCCGGTTTCGCCGTCGCCATGCAGCGTCTGCACGACGCCTTCGGGAACGCCGGCTTCCGTCAGCAGTCGCACCGCCCAGTCGCCCGAATAGGGCGCAACCTCCGACGGCTTCAAGATGACTGCGTTCCCCGCGAGAACCGCCTGCACGGTGGGATTCACCGCCAAGGAGAACGGGCCGTTCCAGGGAGTGATGATGCCGACCACGCCGAGCGGCCGGTAGTGCATCATCAGCTTCTTATACGGCCGGAGGTAACCGTGGAGCTTTCGCTTTTCGTCGGAGAGTTCCTTGACCGCGCGGCCGCACCAAAAATTGATGTAGTCGCAGCTCGGGAGGATTTCCATGATGAGCGACTCGAGTTGGGTCTTGCCCGTCTCGTCGATGATCGTCTTCGCGACCTCTGCGCGCCTCTCGACCAGCACGTCGATTGCGCCACGGACGATGCGGGCGCGCTCCGCGACGGGCACACGCGCCCACTCCAATTGTGCGTCCCGTGCCTTGGCGATCGCGCGCTCCACATCCGCCTGACTGTTCACGACGATTTCGCCGACCGATTCACGGGTCGCCGGGCTGCGGATCCCGAGCCGGCGGCGTCCCTCGGAGGTTGGGGAAAGTGGTTCGACGATGGCCATCCATGCGCTCCTGTTGCTACGAGGCCACGGGGCCCTGAGTGAAACATGTTCTACTGACACGGGGGCCAAACGCAAGCGGGGCCAGCGGAGGTGGCGTTGGTGTAATATTACACTTATATTTCAAGCCATGCGGTTGTGGTGCTGGCTCGTCTTGGTTTGGATCGTCGTGGCCGGCTGTGGGGAAGCCCCGCCGGCTGGCGCTCCCCGTGTTGGGGCAGGAGGCAGCGGGGTCGACTTCGGCTGCGACTGCCCGTTTGGAGAGGAATGCTCCGACGACGGCCGGTGCGTTTCGATCTGTGGCGATGTATCCGCGTGCGTCTTTGGGGGAACGGCCCAGTGCTGCGGCGCCGGCTCGGCGTGCCAAGCCGGAAACTGCGTTACCGACTGCGGAAGCGACGTCGAGTGCAATGGGACCTGTTGCGAGAGCGGGCAGATGTGCTTCGAGGGAGCCTGCGTCACCCAGTGCGATACGCCTTCGCAGCTCTGCGGCGACGACAATGAGCTCTGCTGTGCGAGCGACGAGGCATGCATTGGCGGCGGCTGTGTCCCGCTCCTCGAGGAGTGCACGCTCGGCGAGGAGTGCGAAATCGACGAGCTCTGCGAGCCGAGTCTCGGAGTGTGCATCCCGAGGGATGCGGTCGATGTCTGCGAGTTCAGGCCTCCGGTAGGGGAGTTCGAGCCAACGATTGGGTGCCGGTGGACGCCTCCTGCGCCGCCCACGAACGCTACCGCGGAAGAGATTGAGATAGCGAGAATGAGCGAGGTGGTGATGACGCCTTCGGTCGCCAACCTCACGGATGACAACGGTGACGGCGTCACCGACATGCTCGACACGCCGGACATCGTGTTCGCAAGCTTCGACTACGATGCGGACGGATGCTGCACCAAGCGTGGTGTCGTGCGAATCGTCTCCGGTGGCTGCAATGACGATGGCACGATGACCACCCATGCAACGCTCAGAGGTCTCACGTCAGACGATTGGATCGGAAACTCGACAGGCATCGCGCTCGGTAACTTGCACCCCGACCATATGGCCGGCGAACGGGTACCGGAGATCGTGGCGACCTTCAAGAACGGGGGCACCATCGCTTGGCGGCGGACCGCCGACGACGGCTCCGCGTGGGAGATCATGTGGCAGAACGACCGCCTCCCGGACAGACGGCAGACCCACGGTGGCGCCCAGCCGTCGATTGCGGATTTGAATGCGGACGGTAGGCCCGAGGTGATCATCGGCAACGTCGTTCTCGACGGTCTCACGGGTGGGGGGCCCGGGGACGTCGGTCTGCCTGTCGAGGCGCTTGCGTGGGACGGGCGCGATCTGGAAGCCATGACGCCGGGCGCAAACCTCGGGGTTGGCAACAACGCGTTCTTGGGTCCGGTCTCGACCGTGGCGGATCTCGACCGCGACGGTCTGCAAGAGGTGATCGCTGGAAACACGGTCTACAACTACGACGGAACCGAGCGCTGGACATACGAGTACACGACAACCAACTCCAGCTGCGGAGGCTCGCTCGACTGCGACGGCTATAACGCAGTCGGCAACTTCGACGAAGACGATGACGGCGAAGTGGTGATCATTCGGCTCGGGGAACTCTTCGTTCTCAACCACGACGGCTCACCGGTCGCCGGGATCCCATTGCCGATTCGGATTCCTGGCGCTCCCGCGAATGTCACCGAGCCGACATACTCTCCAGCTGCGTACGTACCGTCCGTTCTTCTGTATGACGAAGACGGAGACCTGCTGCCGCCGGAGCGAATTCTCTGCGGCGGGGCACTGCAGTTGGCGGCCTACGACTTGACGGGGAACCCGATCATGAGTGAGGGCTCCCAGGTCGTGGTTCACACCGCGGGCGCCAACGAGAGCGGTCCGCCGACGATCGCGGACTTCGACGGAGACGGGTTCGCCGAGATCGGCACCGCGAGCTCAACAGCCTACGTGGTTTTCGACTTCCAGTGCACCGGAGTCCCGCTGCCCGCGGAATGCGAGCGCGAGTGGGTGCGATGGATGGTGGAGAACGACGACTGCTCGAGCCGCGCGACAGGATCGAGTGTGTTCGACTTCGATGGTGATGGCTCAGCCGAGGTGGTCTACGCGGACGAGACGACGTTCCGCATCTTCGACGGTTCGAACGGCGCGATCCTCTATGAAGACACTACGCACAGCAGCAACACACGGCTCGAGATGCCGATTGTCGTCGATGTCGACAACGACGGGCAGGCTGAGGTGGTGATCCCGGAACCGAATACCGACTCCACCCGTGGTGGGATAGAGATTTGGGAAGACGCCGACAACAACTGGGTGCGCACACGGCGCATCTGGAACCAGCACACCTACAGCGTGACCAATGTCACCGAGGACGGTCAGATTCCGCGCGTGCCGGAGTCCAATTGGACGCGTTCCCGGCTCAACAACTTCAGGCAGAACGTCCAACCGGGCGGACTGTTTGATGCGCCGGACTTCGTCGTGCGAGAGATCTTCAAACTCGATTGCGACGAGAACCACTTCACGTTGGCGGTGGTTGTCGGCAACGACGGGTCCTTGAGCGTTCCGGCGGGGATTCTCACGCACGTCCTCGTCACCACGGACGACCATCGCGTCTTCGATCTCGGCACGGTAGCCACCACCGACTGGTTGCTTCCGGGACAATCGGAGCAGCTCGCGGTGGTGTTTGAGGTTCCCGAAGGTCCGCAGGTCACCGGGATCGTGCTGTCGGCGACGGTCGACGACGACGGAAGGGGCGGCCAGCGGTACAACGAGTGCAACGACGACAACAACACGGCGACGTCGAACCCGATCAGCTGCCCCTCGGTTCAGTAGGCGCGTCGCCCCCCCCTTTTTGCGGGTCCCGAACCAGGGGATTGCCGGACCGAGTGGCCCCGGGATATGCTCAAAGGTCCGGTGCTTCATACATCGACGATCCCGCCGGCCAGCCGGCTTCTCATCCGCCAGGGAGATGTTTCCGATCTTGCGGGCGTGCTCCGGGTTTGCGAGACGCACGCGTCTCACTGGGCGCACTGGAACGGCAGCATTCCGCGCGAGCTTCGACTGTATGAATTTTTCGATCGAGCGCTGCGGGCCCAAGATGAGGTGTTTCAGTTCTGGGTCGCAGAGAACGGGCAGGGATCGATGCTGGGATGGGAAATGCTCTCCGCGGGCAGCGGCGACCCTATGAATCGACGTCTTGCTGCCGAGGCGACCACGTGCTTGGGTCAGCAGAGCTCCGGGCTCGGGCGTGCCTTGGTGACGCACGCAGTCCGTCACGCGGCTCGCACGCCTCTTCAGTATGTGTTCGCGCGGGTGCCCACCCACGATACGCTCATGGTTAGCGTGCTGGAGGCGGTGGGCTACCAAGAAGTCGGCTTGATCCCCGAGGCGATCAAGCCGCCCGCGCGACCTGAGCGACTCGAGTTTGTCTACGTCCTCGAGCACTAGGCGCGTCGCCCGAGCTTGCTCTCAGCAATGTTTCGGATAAGGTGCCCGATCTGGGAGGCGCCATGGCGAAGAAGCGAACGCCCGCGAAGAAGGCTACGAAGAAGCGAACGAACAAGGCTCCCGCAAAGAAGGCGGCCAAGAAGCGCGCGAGTACGGTGGCCGCGAAGAAGCGGACGACCAGAGCGCCCGCGAAGTCGAGCAGGCCGACAAAGCCAGCGAAGCCCCGAGCGAAGAAGAAAGCCGCCGCGGTAGTGCCAGCGCCACCAGTGCCAGTGCCAGTGCCAGTGCCGGTGTCAGTGCCGGTGTCAGCGCCGGCGCCAGTGTCGGCTCCTTCGTACCTCGAGGGGGTCCCTCATGATCATGCGGAGCTCGTTTCTGGCCTTCTTCAGGTGGTTCGGGGGGCGGCGAAGGACCTCAAGACGCTCGTGACGCAAGCGATTGCGATGAGTAATCAGAAGAACGACCGCTTCGATCGATAACCGCGATGAATCGGGTCGTCGTCGTGGGAGCAAGAGCGACTGGCGCTGCGTCGAAGAAGCTACGACGATTTGAACGTCGATCTCATGCCTGGGCAGCGCGCAATCTCGCTGGACACCGACGCGCAAAAAGTGCAGCTCGCAGGCGGCGAAGCGGTTCCCTTTGATGGAGATCGCCCTGGAGCCTCAACGGAGCCGGATCGCGCGTTCCACACTCGACTTCCTCGGCCAACGCGCGCCGTCACGATAGATCCAATAACCAAAGCGGATCGAGCTCCGCAGCGTGTCCCTCGATGGCGAGGCGCGCCAGGTTAATCCAGTCGCCGCATCGGTCTAGAATGGCGCTGTCGGCCGTGGCAACGACGGCGGTAGATGTCTTGAGGGTTTCGTCGACGCGATCCGCTGTCACAGCGTCGAGGCTCGATCCTTTTGCCGCCGCGGTCTTTCGAATGATCTCGGCAACACGACCGGAGTTCGACACGGGGCGGTCGATGTAGACCATCACTTCGGCGGGTTTCATCGATTCGACGAGATCCACCAAGATAGCGACGGCCCGTTCGGTCTCCTGTACCAGGCGATAGTTCCCGTGAAACCTCGCCATGTCGCGGATGCAGGCGTCTCGACCCATTAGCAGAACCCCGCCTGCCAGCGCGACTTCGATGGTGGTGATCACATTGAGGCCATCAATCACCAGGGGCCGGCCCGTCATCGTCGCCGGCTGGCGCTGTTTGGCTGCCCGGTCGTCTCTGGCGGAGTCCGAGCAAGCGCACCTTCCTACAGCCACGCGTTGGCGTCCGCGCAGCTGATACTTGTCCCCGACTAGCTTGATCGACGAAGCTTCCGCGTATCCTCGCGTCCGTAGCCAGCTCAAATCCGACACCGCCTCTTGCAGAGTTGGGATCGCCTCCTTGGAGAAGAGTTGCTCATCCAGAGGATGCGGCCCGCGGTGGCGCCGGGAGTCGCCCATGCCCGAGCTTAACCCTTTCAAAAAGGGGACTGTCCCCTTTTTCTTGAGGCGCAAAACCTGCGCGGTTTTGGAGCTTCCCGCAACGGTTGCCGAAGAGTGTGAGGGTCAATGTGTTGTAGCGGGGACTTTCTTGAGTGGCACGTCCCTTGCTCTAACGGTGTTCAAGTGTTGGTGAAGAGTATGCCGTCGACCGTTCTTGCAGTTACCGATCTGACCTCTGCGAGCTACAAGCTCGTCGGCTTCGCCGCATTTATTGCGGGTTCCACCGATGGTGAGGTGATTCTGGTTTCCACCTATGGGGGCGGTCGTGGCGGCCAACTCTCCGAGCCCCCGTTGACGCAGTCCGGCAATGGCGACGATTGGCGAGAGCGGCTCGAGGCGAGGCTTCGGCAGGAGGGCCAGCTTCTCGAGCGGCAGCGGCAGTGGTGTGCTGACCGCGGTGTTCGCTGCCGGGCGGAGCTCTACGAAGAAGGGTGTTGGCACGACTACGTGTTGCAGAGCGCTCAGCGCTCCAGGGTGGACCTGATCTTGGTCGGCATTCAGCCAATGCAGAGCGCCGACCAAATAGATCCCAGCCAGCTCAACAGGCTCGCCACGAACGCCCCGTGTCCTGTCAGCATGGTCCAATTGCCTGGGCTTTCTGCCTTTTGATCGAGCCTGACACGCGAGCCCTTGACACACGAGGCGCAATTTTCTAGCCACTCACAATGGTCGACACCACCTTGCTACCGGTGCTGAAGGACTACGTCCGGTTCGACGCCGAGTCGGCCCGCCGCCTGCAGGCGATGGGCCCTCGGATCAAGCCCTACCAAGATGCCATCGTGGACCGCTTTTACGCCGCCGTTCTCGACGATCCAGGCGCTCGCGCTGTTTTGAACAGCGAGAGTCAGGTCGCGCGGCTCAGAGTCACCCTCACGAAGTGGCTCGAAGAGCTGTTTGGCGGCACCTATGACGAAGCGTACTTCGAGAAGCGAGCAAGGATCGGTCGCGTGCACGTGAAGGTTGGCCTCGAGCAGCGGTACATGCTCGCCGGGATGAACATCATCCGTCTGGGGCTTCATGGCGCCCTGTCAAAAGCCTCCGGCGGTGGCCTCGGAGTGTTCGAGGACCACCGGGTGGTCGACCAGATCTGCGACATCGAGCTGGCAATCATGCTCGAAACCTATCGCGAGGATTACGTTCTCAAGAAGACCGCAGAAGCGGAGTCGCTCGCGGTGATGGGGAGGTTGACCGCCGGTCTGGCTCACGAGGTGCGCAATCCCCTCAACGCCGCCAAGCTGCAGCTCGACGTCCTTCGGCGCACGGCCGCCCGCGTTCAAGACGCATCGATACGCCGAAAGATCGAAAGGCGGACCAATGTGGTTCAAGACGAGCTTCGTAGGTTGTCCCTCCTGCTCGACGACTTCCTCAACCTGGCGAGGGCACGCAGGCTCGATCCTGTTCGATGCGATGCCCGTGCGCTGCTCCAGGAGGTCGTGGAGCTTCGCCGCCCGGAGATCGAGTCCCAGGGAGTCGAGTTCGTCGAGGACATTGGCATGACGTCCTGCGAGCTCGTCGCGGAGCGCGACCGCTTGAAGCAGGTCGTCAACAATCTGATCACGAACGCTGTCGAGGCGGTGGCGGACTGCCGTCAGTCGACAGTTCAGATCGTCAGCCGCACGCTCAGCGACGGCACATGGGAGGTCTCCATCATCGACAATGGTCCAGGGGTTTCGCCTGAGGTGGCGGAGAGGGCCTTCGAGTCGTTCGTCACGACCAAAGAGGCCGGCACCGGGCTCGGGCTGGCCATCGTGAAGCGAATCGTCGACCTGCATGGGGGGAGGGCCGAGCTGATCCGGCTTCCCGAAGGCGGCACGCGGGCGTCTATTTGGATCCCAACCGCACCCTAGTCGAAGGTCGCGGACTGGTAGCCCCATTCTTTCACGCGGTACTGGATCTTCCGCTGGCTGATGCCGAGGATCTCGGCAGCCCGTGCGGTGGAGCCATCGACTGCGTCCAAGGTTCGCAGAATCGCAATCCGTTCGAGCTCGGTCATCGTGACGCCGGGAATCAGCGCCATCACCGAGCCGTTTTGAAGGTCTCCATGCGCGGAGGTCGGTAAGTCGTCGCGCTCGATCAAGTCGCCGTCGCACATGACGACGGCCCGTTCGATCGCGTTCTCCAGCTCGCGGACATTGCCAGGCCACGGGTAGATCATCAGGTGCTGCAGAGCGTCTTCCGTCAGGCCCTGAATCGTGCGCTGGTTCTCGGCGGCGTACTTCCGAAGGAACGCGTGCGCCAGAAGAGGGATGTCGCTCCGGCGGACGCGCAGCGGAGGCACGTCGAGCTGCACCACCTTGAGCCTGTAGTAGAGGTCCTCGCGGAATCGACCGTCCTCCACGCGTTGCTTCAGGTTGCGGTTCGTGGCCGCCACGACCCGAACGTCGACCTTCAGCGTTTCATTGCCGCCGACCCGCTCGAACTCCCGCTCCTGAAGGAAACGTAGGAGTTTGATCTGGACGCTCATCGGGATTTCGCTCACTTCGTCGAGGAAGAGCGTACCGCCGTCGGCTTGCTTGAATCGCCCCTCACGCCGCGCCTGAGCGCCGGTGAATGAGCCGCGCTCGTGTCCGAATAGCTCCGACTCCAGGAGTGTTTCGCTCAAGGACGCGCAGTTCAAACGGATGAATGGCTGGTCTTTTCGATTCGAGTTCTGGTGAATCGCCGCGGCGATGAGCTCCTTGCCGGTACCGGTTTCGCCATGGATGAGCACTGTGGCGCGGCTCCGCGCGACCTGCGCGACGTTCTTCATCAGCCGTTGCATGGAGGGATGCTCGCCCAGAATTTTGCCGAGCTGAAACCGTTCATCCACACGCTCACGGAGTTGGGCTGCTTCCCGCGAGAGTCGCGTTCGTTCTAGCGCGCGGTCGACGATTGCGATGACCGCGTCGAGCTCCAGGGGCTTCGTCAAGTAGCTCTCCGCTCCGAGCTTGATCGCTTGAACAGCTGTGTCGATTGTCGCGAACGCCGTCATCACGATGAACGTCGTGTGCGGTGCCATTGGGCGCCCCTGCTCGATCAACGACAAGCCGTCCATGGTGGGCATCTTCAGATCGGTCAGGACGACGTCGGGGTCGACCTGTTCCAGTTGCAGGAGGGCCGTGCGTCCATCGGCAGCGGTGCTCACCGAGTAGCCAGCGTCGTCCATTAGTTCTGCAAGCGCGTTGCGCGCGTTCGCTTCGTCGTCGACGATGAGCACACGGCCTTTCGAGCCTTCGGCGCTCGTTCGATGGGCCACTTCGGGGAAGTCGGATGCGAGGTCAACACTAGTCATGGCTATGTCCCTTTACGGGTGGGGCGCCCACGATGGGCACCTGGGTTTCTAGGCACGCGCGGGGGCATCCTCACCTCCCGACACTTCGGGCACGCGCGCGGCGGCGAGCTCCTTGTACTCTGCGAAAGACACGCAAAGATCTTCGACGAACTCGTGCACGTCGGGGAAGGACTCCCAGTCCGCCGTGAAGCCCCAGTGCAGCTCCCCCGAATAACTGAATAGCGCGATGCCGAGGTTCTGGTTCTGCATCAACGGGACCATGGGAAAGATGGCCTTCATCCGCGCGCCGAGCATGTAGAGTGGGAACGGGGGCCCCGGCACGTTGGTGATGATCAGATTGTACGTGCGTAGCCGCATCGCGGCCCGGTAGAGCTCCGATACGAGCCGCTTGGTCGTGAGGTCGGCCACGTCTTCGATGAGCTCTGCGCCTCCCGTTTGGTTGGACTCCTTCTTCAGCTCGGTGGTTACGCGAATGACTTTCTTCAGTCGTTCCAAGGGGTCGTGCTCGGTCACAGGAAGGTCTGCGAGCAGCATGGCCACGTGATTGCCGACCGAGAGGCCGCCAGCCTTTCTGGTGTTCACAGGGAGAACCGTGCGGAAGCCCTCCATCGAGTCGACGTCCGAGCCTCGGCGCACCAGGAACCGGCGCACCGCCCCCGTCGCCGTGGCAACCACAACGTCGTTGATCGTTCCGCCCAGTGACTTCTTGATCGCCTTCACTTCATCGAGGTCGAATGTGGTCCAGTCGAAGCGACGGTATGGGCTGATGTCGTGCTCGGTGAAGGGTGTCCTCGGAGCCGGTTTCATCCCCGAGCGGAGCACGCTCGAGAGGCCTCGGAAATTTTCTCGAATGCGCGGCATGAAGTGGCTGAGCTTGCGAAGGCCTTCGACCCGGTGATTCGTTTCGTTCAGGACGAGCTGCGCACGGCTTGGAGCGGGGCGTGCCTGCCACTGTTGCGGCTTGCGCTCGACAGCGTCCGGGCTGATATGCAGCAACGCCTCGAGGAGTTGAACGCCGGCGACTCCGTCGACCATGCAGTGGTGCACCTTGATGATCAGCGCGAACGTGTCGTTCTCGACGCCTTCGACAACCCAAAACTCCCACAGGGGCCGACTTCGATCGAGGTGTTGCGAGAACAGCCTCCCGACCAAACGTTTGAGGGCGCGTTCGTCCCCGGGAAGAGGCAGCCGGGTATGGCGCAGATGGAAGCGCATGTTGAAACGGTCATCGTCGACCCAGACCGGGTGCCCAAAGGCGGGCACCCACTCGACCCGCTGTCGGTAGCGGGGGATCGAATCCAACGCTGCCTCCGTGTACTTCGTGAGGCGATCGATATCGAGGCCTCCGTGCTCGAGGGTGAGAGGCTTCGCGTCGAAGATGAGAGCGGCACCCACGTGCATGGGAGCGGCCTTGCTTTCGACGTCGAGGAAAGTCGCGTCCAGGGCGCTCAAGCGCTCGTAGAATGTGTCCGGCATGGTGGGGTGATCACTAGCAAAATGTGAGCCCAAGGATGCTGCTCAGAATTCGCGCAATTCCGGGAGACTTGAGCCCCGGACTTTGTCATTCGGCGCAAGATTTGCGGTCATGATTTTCTGAGACGCATAATATGCGTCATTGGGCCTACCGACTAGCCCTGGCATGAAAAATGCGTGAGATAGAGTTCATGTCGCAGCTTTTGGTGAAAGACCTCATGACGCAGCCGGTAGTGACCGTGGGCCCGACCAACCCGCTTCGTGACGTGATCCAGCTGATGGAAATGAAACACATTCGTCACGTTGCAGTGGTGGACTCCGGGCGCCTGCTCGGTCTCATCTCTCACCGCGACGTGCTCCGCAGCCAGGAAGGGAGCCTGTCTGGCTCCCTTTCGAGCGAGCAGTCGCACATGAACCGCTGGATCGAAGCCCGATGGGTCATGACGAAAGAAGTGCACACGGTCTACCCGGACACACCCGCGCTGGAGGCCGCGCTCGCGTTGCGCTCGCATGCTTATGGGTGCGTCCCGGTCGTCGAACACGGGGAACTAGTGGGCATGCTGAGCGATTCGGATTTCGTCGAGTTTGCGATCCAGCAGCTGTCCGACCTGGGCGTGTAATCTGGCACGGTGCTTGCTCTGATCTGAGCCATGGCGATCAAGACCATCGTTGTGGGAGTGGACCTGGGAGAGTCAGGCCATCGCGCGATGCAGCTGGCCATCCCTACCGCCCAGGCCACACGAGCAACGCTGTGGCTGGTGCATGCGAGCGAGGTGGGCCTCGAACATGCGTGGCGGGACTTGCCGCTCGGTGCCCGTTCTGCCGCGCAAGCGTTGCGCGAGCGGCTCAAAGGGCGCTTCCAGAATTCGCTGCAAGAGCTCGAAAGTGAACGTCAGCGATGTGAAGATCTTGGCCTGAGTTGCCAGAGCTCGTGCGAGGAAGGTCGTCCTTGGGAGACGATTCTGCGAACAGCGGTGTCGGTCAACGCCGACTTGATCGCTGTAGGCGACCCCGTTGGCGCGATTGGGCTTCCGGAGCGTCTGCTCGGTTCGACCGCGGAACGCGTGGTGCGGCAGGCGCCTTGCTCGGTGCTGGTTTCCTGCGGGCGGCTTCGTGACGACTACACGGGAGCGCGTATCGCCGTAGGGGTCGATTTCTCTGTGCACGGAATCGAGGCGGTTCGTTGGGCGCGCGATGTTGCCAATGGGATCGACGGCGAGGTGGCTCTGCTCTACGTGGTGCCTCACCCGATCACCGAGATCATCATGCCCAGGGAATGGCAGACTGTGCTCGAGGGCCTCGCCTCGGCCGGGCGCTCGCGTCTCGATCAGCTCATCGTGAGTGAGGGCTTGAAGCCAAACACCACAGTGCATGTGCTCGATGGGCCGATTGGTAAGACGCTTTGCAACGCGACGGCCGAGCTCAACGCGGATCTTCTTTTCGTCGGTTGCAGGGGCGAAGGGCGCTTGCGCGGGATGATGCTCGGAAGCGCCTCTCAATACTGCCTTCGGTACTCGCCGGTGCCCGTCCTCACGGTTCGTCCGTAACGTCCGGGCTAGCTCTCGAGAATCGCTTCGAGCCGCTGTCGGTTCTCGTCTCGCCCTCGAGAGGTGTCTAGGCGAAAGTGCTCGGTCGACGCAAGTTCGTCGATCGGCTCGAATTGCCTCTCGAACTCGTCGAATAAATCGGCCCGGGCGTCGCTCTCGTGGGTGGCGACGCGTTCGCGCGAGGCGAGGCGCTCCCGAGTGAGCTCACGCGGGGCGCTGCACTCGACGAGCAAGAAGGGGATTCCGTGTCGGTTCGCCAAACGGCGAGCAGCGTCCCGCATCGCCGCGGTGCGGAAAGAGGCATCGAGCACGACCGGGCGGCCGGACGAGAGCACGACGTCGGCAAGGCGCCAAAGTTCCTCGTAGACCGCCTCGGTGGCGCTGGGAGAGTAGGCTCCCGACCATGCCCCACTTCGCATCGACTCGGTTGGTGTACGTCCCATGAGGTGCTTCCGGGTCCGGTCTGAGCTGACTACCGGGGCTGCGAGTAGAGAGCCGACCGTCGCGGCGGTGCTGCTCTTGCCGCTCGCGATCATACCGCCTACGGCGACAACTCTCGGTGGGACCAGGGGAGGGCGTTCGTACGCCAGTGCCAGCATGAAGTAGCGCCGGGCCTCGCGCCGAGCGCGCTCCCTCGCTGCGGTCGACGCTTCGGCATCGTCGGCAAGCAACGACGCGACCTTGCCTCGGACGAAGGCACGGTAGCTCTCGTAGAAATTGACGACGGAGTAAAGGTCGTAGTCGTTCGACTCACGGGCGTAGCGAGCAAGGAAGCGCTCTGCGAGATCCACGCGTCCATGCCAGGCAAGATCCATCGACAGGAACGCGATGTCTGCAGCCACGTCGCCGTAGCGAAATCGCTCGTTGAACTCGATGCAATCGATGATCGTGATCGACTCGTCGCTACCGAAGTAAACGTGCTCGAGCCTCAAATCGCCATGGCCGTCACGGACACGGCCCGCGTCGACTCTTGCCGTGAATCGATCTTCGTCCTCGAGCACGTGTAGTTGCCACGCTTCGATCTGCCGAGCTTGCTCGGGGTTCAGGTAGTCGCCGATCGACGTTCTAGTCTGATCGAAGTTCTCCTTCACGTTGTGGCGAATCGTAACGACGTCGCCGTGCCGGGATGTCTCCGTGTCGCACCGCGCGCCTTCGTGAAAACGGGATACGTGCGAGGCCAGTAAATCGACATGCCTCGGCTCTAGGCGGCCGGCTTGCAGTAGCTCATCTGCCCGTCGTTCGACCGGGAGCCGGCGCATGTGGACCGCCCATTCCACGGCCGTGCCTCGTCCGGCGATTTCGTGGACGCCCTCGGCGTTGAGCGTGATCGGGACCACATCGATGTAGACCTCCGGCGCGAGTCGCCGGTTGAGCCGCACTTCTGCGTCACAGGCTTCCCGCCGTTTTTCGAGAGTCGTGAAGTCGAGGAAGCCCAGGTCGACAGGACGCTTGACCTTGAACACGTCCGCTGCGCCCAGGAAGACCCAGGAGATGTGTGTCTCGATCAGTTCGAAGCCTGCCGCTTCGAGGTCCGCTTTCAGCATTCCCATCACGTTTCTGCGCAGCGAGGCGCCCAGTATACCAATCAAGTCCGCGCCGCCCACGCGCGCGGCTACGATGCATCACGCAATTCTGTCGCGACGCGCTCGATCTGCGCACGGTTTGCGCCGTTTCGCCGGACTTGCCCCAGAACCTGCGAGCTGGAGTGGGCACGGCACTTGCTTCCTGTGAGGGCCTATCACCGGAGGGAACGATGACGACACGAAAGCTAGAGAGTTCGGAGTGGCAGCAGTACTTCGATGACGTTGCAAAACGCCTTCCTTCGATGCGGGTAGGCGTGTCCATATTAGGTGACGATATCGGCGTGCAGCCCGAAACCGAGGACAGCGCCCTCCTGGGGATGAGCTACGACTCGAACGACGAGATTTTCGAGATAGCGACGGCTAACATCTCCCATAGAGTGGTGAAGCCACAGGAAATCTACGTCCGCGAGCAGGCGGGGACGCTATCGAGCATCGAAGTCATTGCTCAGGATGGCACCAAGCAAATCGTAGAGCTCCGGCCGCTTCCCTCGTTGCCAGCCTCCTAAGTTGCAGCTAGGGAGTCCTGACGATGGCGATGACATGGATTCTGGTAGCTCACGAAGCCGGCGCGCGCGTGTTCGAAGCCCGCGGACGTGGCAAAGGGTTGGAACTGCTCGACACGATCGAGCACCCTGAAGGCCGAGCGCGTGATCGGGACCTGGCGTCCGATCGGTCCGGTCGTTCGTTCCGCAAGGACAGTGGAGACCCTCGCCGCGCGGCGATGAGCCGCGCTGAAGGTCCCCACGATCGAGCCGTCTCTGATTTCGCGAGAGCCCTCGCCGACCGGCTCCGGCGCGCTCGCGTGGCGAATCAGTACGACCGACTCGTTCTCGTTGCGCCCCCTCGGTTTTTGGGGTTGCTGCGTTCCACTCTCGACGGCCCCACCACTCATCTCGTGGTCGGCTCGATGGACAAGGATCTCGCGATGAAGAACGAGACCGAGCTCGTCGAGCATCTCCGCGACATAGTGGCTGTTTGACCAAGCGCTCGTTTGGCGAGCGCCCGACACGAAAAGGTAAGAGAGATGGCTAACTTTCGCATGCCAGTGACCGAGTACATGACCAGCCCGGTCGAGACGATTGATATTGGGCAAAGCCTGGTTGCCGCGAACGCGCTGTTCTCTGAACAGGGCGTGTCCGCGCTCGGCGTCGTCAACGATGACGGCGAGCTCAAGGGTGTGGTCTCCCGCACGGATCTTCTCCACGCTGCGGTGTTCACCCAGGGCGAAACGTTTCGCGTTCCGGACCGTCCCGTCGAAGAGATCATGAAGTCGCCAGCCCTTCAGGTCTTGCCAGATGCGGATTTGACAGAAGCCGCGAGGCTCATGCTGAAAGAACACGTCCACCGAATCTTCGTAACGAGCGGGGACAAGCCTGTGGGCGTCGTTTCCACCCGTGATCTGATGCGGGCCGTTCGCGAAAAGCGGCTCAAAACGCCGATCTCGGAGATCGCCTCCGGCTCCGTGGTGAAAATCAGGGCCGACGAGACGATTGCATTGGCGGTCGATCGCCTCGAGCTTTCCAACAAGCACGGTCTCGTCGTGGTCGAGGAAGACTTCCCAGTCGGCATCTTCGATCAGGCCTGCGCGCTCGACGCACGCCGGTTGCCCCCAAGCACCGCCGTAGAAAACGCCATGAACGTTCGCATTTTGATCCTGCCCGCAGGGATGGCCCTCAGCCGCGCCGCAGAGCAAGCGCTCGGAATGAACGTCCGGCGCATTCTGATCGAAGATGACCGCGGCGTAACAGGGATTGTCGGCGGCCTGGACTTCGCTTTTGAATGTGCATTCCTAGCGCTGCGGGCCTCAGTGGGCTTCGCTCTTTTGGCCTCACTCGGAACCTCAGCTCGTGGCCGCCGCTCGATTGGACGGTGAAGGCGCCTTGCCAGGTGCTGCGGTCCTCGTCGCCCTCTGTTTCGAAGGGGATGACGAGTCTCGTGGAGAGATCGGGTAGGCGGCTGCCGAATGTCACGATAGCTTCGACGTCGAGATCTCTTGCGTCGAGTCCGGGGTGATGGAGTGAGACCTCGGCTGAAACGGTGGTGCCGACGGTTAGCTCGTCGCTGCTCAAGCCGCCTAAGCGGACACTCTCCATGGCGATTTCGCTCCAGTGAGCGCGGATGGCTTCCGCCAAATCCGCCAGAGCAAACAGAGGACGGTAGTTCGAGTCGCGCAGCGCGATTGCGTCCTTCATTGCAGGTTCATAGAAGTTGTCGGCGTAGTCGGTGACCATTCTGCGCGAAGAGAACTTCGGAATGATACTCGCCATGCTGGCCTTCATCCGATCAACCCATGCCACAGGCACGCCTTCGTCGTTGCGGTCCATGTACATTGGCAGAATCTCGCCCTCGAGCAGAGCCATCGTCACCGCTCGGTCGTAGGCGCTCGGGTCGTGCATCGAAGTAGCTGGCAAGTCGATCACCCAGCCGTTGTCCTCTTGGTAACCCTCTAACCACCAGCCGTCATCGACGCTCAGGTTCAAGCACCCATTCATCGCCGCCTTCATGCCCGAGGTGCCGCTGGCTTCGAGCGGACGGGTCGGCGTGTTTAGCCAGATATCGCATCCGGCTACCATTCGGCGCGCTTCGTCGATCGAGTAGCCTTCCACGAAGATCACGCGACCCGCGAGGTCGGGATGCTTTGTGGCTTGATAGACCCTTTGCAGCAGCGCCTGGCCGTGGCCGTCCGCAGGGTGCGCCTTGCCGGCGTAGATGATTGTCGCGCCCGGGTTGGCGTTGAGCAGCTTGGCCAGCCGTTCGGGCTCGCTCAAGAGCAAGTCCGCTCGCTTGTAGGGGGCGAACCTCCGAGCGAAACCGATGAAAAGCTGGTCCTCGTCAAGCCGGGAGAGGATGTCTCGAAGTAGCGAGAGATCTTCGCGCCTTCGCGTCCAGGTCTCGGTCAGGTGGTCCTTGAGCCACTCGACGTAGTCCGCGCGCAGCTCGCGATGGATCGACCAGATCTCGGCCGGGTCGTGCTCGCGCAACCACTGCCAGCGGTCGGGGTCTTCGATCTGGTCTCGCCAGTCGTGCCCCATCCCTCGCTCCATCAGCCTTTGCCAACGCGGCGCGAGCCACGTCGAGACGTGTACGCCGTTGGTGATGCTCGTGCATGGAACGTCGTCCGGGGAGTCGAACTCGGGATAGAACTGCAGGAACATGTCGCGCGCGACTTCGCCATGTCTGGCGCTGACGCCATTGATTCGACCGGCGTTTCTCACCGCGAGCGCAGTCGTGCCGAATTTGTTCTGTGCATCGTCCGGTGTGTGGCCCATCGCCATCAAACGGGGCCAGTCCATGCGAAGCACGTGCTCGAACCGCGTCAAGTACGGGCGCACCATCTCCTCCGGGAAGTGGTCATGCCCCGCCGGCACCGGCGTGTGAGTCGTGAACACGGTCGTATTGCGGATGTACTCGAACGCCTCTTGAGACCTCAGACCGTGCCGCTGAATCAGGTGGGCCGCGCGCGCGATGAGAAGGAAGGCGCTGTGCCCCTCGTTCATGTGGAAAACATCGGTGTTGATGTCGAGCTCGTTCAGCAGTTGATAGCCGCCGAGGCCCAGGATCATCTCCTGCCGCAGCCGGTGCGCGGAGTCCCCACCGTACAAGCGATTGGTGATCGCGCGATCCTCAGGGCGGTTTTCGGGCACATTGGTGTCGAGCAGGTACAGCGGGACCCGTCCGACTTGGAGCTTCCACGCTCGTATCTGCACGGGGCCCGTTGGCAACGGCACCGTGATCCGCAGCGGGGCATAGCGCCCCACCATCACAGGTTCGAACGGTGGGCTCTCGAAGTCGTTGGTGTCGCCGAGGTCCTCCTGGCGGCCGTCACGATCGATGATCTGATGAAAGTACCCGTCGTGGTACGCGAGTCCGACCGCGCACAAGGGCAGATTCAAATCGCTCGCCGCTTTCAGATGATCACCAGCGAGGATTCCGAGCCCGCCAGAGTAGAGCTTCAGGAACCCGGCAAGGCCGACACCTGGTCGAGGAGCGCGTGCGGATTTTCCTCGAGCTGCAGCCAGAGACCCGGGTCGATTCGCTTGAACAGCGCGGCGGCGTCGGGATGCCAGCGCCACCAGAGGTTGGCCGCTATCTCCAGTAGAGGATGTAGCTCTTCAGGCAGCGCGTTGCTCACCATGAACGTTCGCGTGTATGGGGCCGCCTCTTCTCCTTCTTGGACGGGCGGCTTCACGAACAGGCCAAAGACCCCCGAGGTATCCGATGAAACCGCAGGCATCGAAGGCACGCTCAAGCGCTCCATGGACATCTGTTTGCGCCGCGCGGCGCCCGCCGCCAGTGCGCGGGCATGTGCGTCTTCGTAGTGCTCCATGAAGTTGGACCAGTCGGTCAGCGCCGCAGACTTCAAGGACATTTCCCGGAGCGACTCCCGGTCCGCGGGAGTCAAGTCGATAAACTCGAGCAGGGCGGTCTTGAGTGAGTTGGTGACCTCGTTGGTGGGCACTCCCTCGCGCTTGAGCACCCTCACGCCGGTACGTTTTCCATCGCCTTGCGCCGCGACCCAGCGGCCGAACCCAGCCCGGTCGGTCGTGATCGCAGGAACCCCGAAGGCAACTGCTTCGAGTGGAGTGTACCCCCAGGGCTCGTAGAACGACGGGAACACGCCAAGGTCGGCTCCTGGAAGCAGGTCCCAGTACCGGTGACGGATCAACGGGTCGGTACCGTCTAGATAGATCGGGACATGCACCACATGCACAGGTGCGCCTGGATGATTGTAGAAACCCAGCGCATTCAGCTGGTTCGTGATCGGGTCGTTCGCCTCGTCGACGAGGTCATGCGTGCATCGCAATGGGGCCCCGACAGACGCGCCGTGGGCTCGATCCCAAAGCTGGCGCTTGGGCTCGGCGTGCCCGGCCGGCAGCATTGCATAGACGATCACACGTTTGCCATCGCGTGACTCGAGCTCCGCCGCCAGGCTAGTCGTCGCGTCCAGGTAGACGTCCACGCCCTTGTTGATGTACTCGTATCGTCCGGCCAGCGCGAAGATCAGCGTCTTGTCGCGATCGTATTGGTCGCCAGTGGTGAGCTCGGCGAGCTTGAAAAGCTCCTCTCGGGCGTGCTGCCGCTGGTCTGGAGATACCGGCCTTGCGCCAAACCCGTTCGGCAGGATCACGTCGGGCCGTCGCCCAAGAAGATGCTCGCATTCGAGCGCGGTGATCTCGCTGACCGTCGTGAACACGTCCGCCTCGCGTGCGGCGACCGACTCCATCGAGTGCTTCGACGAGACGTTCAGCTCTTTTGCGGCGAGCTCGGGGTCGACGCTCGGCAAGGATTGATAGAAGTTGGGGTCCGCACGCTGTCCAGCGAGTGAGCGGCCGAGCATCGTGGCATGTGTAGTGAAGACGGTCCCGATCTCGGGGGCAGCCGTCTGCAAATGCAGGATTGCGCCAGCCGACATCGAACAGGACCGGATCGTAGTAGTCCCACGACCCAAACAGGGAATCGAGCCCGTAGTCCTCCCAATATCGGCCGAGGATCTCGTCCTTGCGCTCGTACAGGCGGGACTGGTTGATGAGCAGGCACCGTGGCTCGCCGGGAACCAACCACCGTCCCATCAACACGCTCACCTCGTGGTCCTCGAGCGTTTCAGCGAGTTCTGGATCCCAGATGTCGGCTCGGAACTCTGGCGCGAAGCCTTCGGTCCTCGGCATGTCGGGCCCGATCGTGATGTACCCGTCTTCCCCGTGGCGTTGTTGGACCTCTGCGACGCGGCTCGCCAAGACGGTGTGGATACCGCCGACCATGTTGCAGACCTCCCAAGAGATCTCGAAAAATACCGCTTTGCTCATAGACGAATCTGCTTCTCCGCGGGTGCCAGCACCGAGAGGTTCAAGTCCTTCATGACATTCATATAATGGATGAACGCGTCGTAGGGCCCCTCGTATGGACTAAAATAGTCGTGCACCTCAGCGTCGGAAGCGGATTTCGTGGCCATGTAGTAGAAATGGTCCGAGGTCTGCAGGCGGCGCCAAAGCGCCAGTAGGTGTGAATTATTACGTCTCCGGATCGCCGGGCCCAAGGCGTAGATCTCGGCCAAGGCGCGCTGCTGCATGGCGTTGCCTCGCCACGCGCTGATGTCCCGCGCCTCGTCTGCCCATGACACGGTCCGGTGGAACGCTAGCTCTCCAAGGGCCGGATACCGATCGATGACCTGGCTCGGCGTGAGGATATCCCAGTCCGGGTGCCTGAAGATGAGGTCCGGAAGATGCTCGAGGAACTCGAAGATTCCGGTTTCCTTCCACTGGTGCTCGCCGAATGTTTCATAGTCCATGAAGAGATTGATGACGTCGCCCGCGCCACTATGGCCGTGGACCCACCCGGCAAACTTGTCGGCGGTGAGAGGAAACTCGCCCCAGGCTTGGTTCGAGAATCGGAACGCGATGTCGTCCGATAGCTTGTAGTTCTTGGTGAGTAGCTTCGTGTCGCGTCCGGCCACTTGATAGACGAAATTCGGGCTTCGCCAATCGAGGATGTCGTCCGCGCCCTCGATGAGCATTGCCTCGAACCCTAGGTCCGAAATGAACTGCCCGATCTCGTCGTTGTAGATGAACTCCGTGTTTCGGAACACGCGCGGCGTCTGCCCAAACTCGGACTTGATGAGCTTCATCTCGAGGTCGATTTGTTCTCGATATTCATCCTTGTCGTAAAGGGCAGCGAGGCTGTGGTAGTACGTCTCCGCGACGAACTCGACCGCGCCGGTCTCCGCAAGCCGGACGAAGCTATCGAGCACCTCGGGCGCGTAGAGCTTCATCTGCTCGATCGCGACACCGGTGACCGCGTAGGAGATGCGAAACCGCCCGTCGGTGCGCTCGATGAGGCGCAGCATCGACTGGTTGGCCGGCAGGTAGCACTTGTTGGCCACTTTGCGCATGACCTCGGCGTTGAGCTTCTCGTCGAAATATTCGTGGTCACGACCAACCTGAAGCGCGCCATATGGCTTCAGTCGAAACGGTTGGTGGACTTCAAAATAGAAACAGACCGATGGCATGATTCACCTCAACCCCGTAGGACCGACTCGTAGATGGGAACGAGCGTTTGTGCGGCGGCATCCCAGTGGATATGCCGAATCTCTTCGCGAGCACGCTCGATGATGACCCGCCTGAGCTCGGGGAGCTCCAAGAGCGCTACAATCTGGCTTGCTATCTTGTCGACATCCCAGAAGTCGACCTTGAGCGCATTACGAAGGACTTCCGAGACGCCAGACTGCTTCGACACGATGACCGGACGGTCGTAGCTCATCGCCTCCAGGGGCGCGATACCGAAGGGCTCCGAGACCGACGGCATGACGTAGACGTCGGCCGTCGAGAAAGCGCGCTCGACCTCCGCTCCACGAAGGAAGCCGGGAAAACGGAACGATTCGGTGATGCCGAGGTCTTCGACCAGGGCCTTCATGCGCGGAAGCATGTCGCCCGAGCCGGCCATGATGAACACCGCATCGGGCACGTGCTCGAGGACCCGCGCAGCAGCCTGGACGAAGTACTCCGGGCCCTTTTGGAAGGTGACTCGACCGAGGAAGAGGACGACCGGCCCCGTGGACGTGCGCTGCTCGGTGTACGCCTCGACCGTCTCGCGCGCGTACACCCCATTGTGCACCACCGAGATCTTATCGAGGGGCGTATTGTGAATGCGGTTGATCAGTCCACGGGTGTAGTAACTGACGGCGATGACACGCGCGGCGCTCTCGAGCCCTTGGTGTTCGACCGCGACGATGTCCTTGTCGGCGCCATGGCCGGCGCGGTCGTATTCGAGGCTATGGACGTGGACCAGCAACGGCGCTCCCGCGCGGCGCGCGATCTCGATTCCGGCGGGGAAAGTCATCCAGTCGTGCGCGTGCACGAGGTCGTACTTTTGTCCGTGGACGCGCCGAGTTGCTGACATCGCGTAGCGGGCGACTTCGGCAAAGAGGTCATCTCCGTAATGTGCGCCCGTTGGCGCCTCCTCGGCGAACGGCACCTCCGCCCCCGGAATGTGGACGTGCTCCAGCTGGGTGATTTCGTGGGGCGGCTCGGGTAGCGGGTTCACGACTTGCGATGCCGCGATCTCGGTAACCACGCTTTCCTGGAGTGCACCGCTTGTGATGAGCTCTCGGTAGGTCACCTGGTCCAGGTACGGTTTGAGCATTGCCGGCACGTGGAGCATGCGGACACTGGGCTCAGCGGGTGGCGCGGTTTGTGACCGCGCAGCCTCGGCCGCGGCCGTGACGATGGGATCGGTGCCAAGCGCCGGCTCGGCGGCGAGCAAGGTGGCAAGGGGGTCGGACGTCTCTACCCGGACTTGGGGGACTTGGACCACCGGTGGTGCGGAGGCTGCCCCTAAGAGTTGCATGTGCGGCGCGTCCTCCTCGCCGTACAGCTTGGGCACCAGGAAGTCTATCTCGATCCCTCGGCCCGCCAGCGCGGTTGTTAGACCCTCGCAAGCTGTCCCGAGCCCACCGCTGATATGGGGAGGGTACTCCCAGCCGAGCATCAAAACTCTCATGGCCCCGCCATCTTTGCGACTCGGAGCACCTCGGACACGCTCCAGGCCTGTGCGGGCGCGCCTCCGGGGTGGTGAGGGGCATCGCCATCGAACACCTCACCGACTTGACCGATGCAGCCTTCCGTTCGGAAGTGTGCGCAAAGCGCCGCGAGTACGGGCACCATTTCTTCCGTTACAGCGTCCGGACCTTCGATCGCCTCCACCGCATCGGCATAGAGCCCGAGCAGCCACGGCCAAACCGTTCCCTGATGGTACGCTCGATCCCTTTCAGCCTGTCCTCCACGGTAGAACGGTTGATACGCTGGATCGTCCGGCGAAAGCGTCCGCAACCCAACAGGCGTGAGCAGCTTGTCGCGTACCGCCGCGAGCGCCTGCTTCTTGTGGGCCTTGTCGATCGGTACGCCGGGCAGCGAGAGAGCCCAAAGCTGATTGGGCCGCAGCTGTCCGTCGCGGTGCCGTCCATCGTGTGTGTCGGTCAAGAAGCCCTGATCTTGCAGCCAGAACTTTTCCTCGAAGTGATCGGATAGTTTCTTCGCCGTTTCGCCCCACCTTTCGACGAACTCCGGCCGAAGCTTCTTTGCCCACCGTAGGGCTGTCGCGAGCCCGGACAACCACAGGGCGTTGAGGTCGACAGCGTAGCCCTGCCGCGGGGTTACCGGCCAACCGTCTACGAGAGCGTCCATCCAGGTGAGCGCCCAGGGCCCTCGATCGACGAACAAGAAGCCTTGCTCGTCGACGTGTACGCGGGGATCCGCGCCGTCGCCAATTGCGTCAATCAGGTCGAGACACGCCTCTTGGAGGACGGTGATGCGCCTGCTTCGTGTCCGTTTCGCCGTGAGGGCTGTCGCTCTGATGAACAGAAGCGACGCGTCGATCGACTCAGCGTTCGACGGCACGTCGCCGCTTTGCGGGATGTTGGGCACCAATCCGTTTTCGAGGCGAGCCGCTAGCGATTCGAGAATCCCGAGCGCTTTGTCGACTTCGTCTCTGGCCAAGCAGAGGCCGGGAAGGGCGATCAGCGCATCCCGCGACCATTCGCCGAACCAGGGATACCCCGCGATGACGCCGGTTCGATCACCTTCGAGATCGACCAAGTATGCATCGGCCGCGTCGTCGAGTTCCTGCACGAAGGATCGCCGTGGACTCAGCACCGAGCTGAGCACTTGCGGATCGTGGCTGCGTGCCGGCGTCGTCCCCAGCCGGATGCAGAACGCGCCGTCGTGTTCGAGCGTGAGTTGAAACTCTCCGGGAGTGAAGAGGTCTTCCGCGTCGTCGTAACCGCGCTCGCGTTCCCATTCGTAGTGAACGCCTTCGTACCAGTGTCCGTCCGCCCGAAATGTGCCCGACGCGCCGTGGAGGCTTGTGATCAGGGCGGGAACGTCTTTGTAGGGATGCATGACCACGCGGAGCGATTCTCCGTCTTCGATGTCGAGCTCCCCGTTCATAAATGGGTTGGCCACCGTCAGCTGGTGAATCGGACGGCATCGAATCAGCGGACGAAGTTTCAGGTCGACCGGGTGGGTCAGGCCCTCGATCGAGTATCGGATCCAAACGGCGTCGGCACCGTCGTCCAGCCACAGCTCGCGAGTCACGGTGAGTCCGGCAAACTGGTATGTCCAACGGGGCAGCGGCTCGAAGCGCACTAGGTAGTCGATACCGTTGGGCTCGACTGTGTTCCCCCAGTTGTAGCTGTGCAGCGCGACCCGCTCGTCGCCGACCCGAAACCACTCCTCCACCTCCGCGACCATGTTGAGCGGCTCGCCGACGCCCGGTTCGCGGACCGTGAGAAGGCTGTGGTATTTGCGGCGGGGGCAACGATCTATGGTCCCCGTTGCAAACGAACCACCCGCGTTTACGGCCAGCCACTCCGCATCCGGCGTCGTAGCCGCATCTACGGAGGCTTCTTCACCGCTTCCCTGAGCTTTGGTGAGAAGTCGCAGCCCCGAGCCACTGTCGGAGCGAGATGGGAACCAACTCGGCAGAATCACAGCAAACACCCCTTAGACCCAAATCGATGTCAGGTCGAAAGCATCTTCCTAAGCAGGAGGCGTGCCAAAGCTTGACTCGGAGACACACGTGTTTCCGTTACATCTCTTCAACAATTGTCAGTTCTGTCACGCAACATATGCGGCATCGCGCGGCGGTCGCGCAACCGGTGCGCTTGAGCCTCAGGCCCGCGCGTCGTACCACGCACGCTCCAAGGCCTCCTGGTCGTCGGGGTGTGCGATGGAGATCAGTAACTGAGCGCGTTCATTGAGTGTTTTCCCGTAAAGGTCGACGGCGCCGTTCTCTGTAATGATGAAGCGGACGTGTGCCCGGGTCGTCACGACGCCGGCGCCGGGCCTCAGGGTTGGCACGATTCGGGGGGTACCTTTCGAGGTGCGGCTCGTCAGCGCGATAATCGGCTTGCCCCCCTCCGATGTCATCGCGCCACGAATGAAATCCATCTGCCCGCCGACGCCGGAGATCACCCGGTGGCCAATGGAGTCGGCGCAAACCTGACCGGTGAGGTCGATCTCGACCGCGGAGTTGATGGCGGTCACCTTGGGGTTCCGGTTGATGACCGAGACTCGGTTGACGTACCCGATGTCGTACTGGGTGATGGTCGGATTGTCGTCGATGTAGTCGTACACGCGGCGCGTTCCGACGATGAATCCGGACACGGTTCGGCCCGGATGAACGACTTTCAGGCTATTGTCGACGGCGCCGCACTCGAGCAGAGGCAGCAAGCCATCGGACCACATCTCACTGTGGACTCCCAAATGGCGATGCCCCTTGAGCGCCGACAGGACGGCATCAGGGACGGCTCCTATCCCCATCTGGAGGGTGGCCCCGTCCTCCACGAGCTCGGCCGCATGGTGCCCAATCGCCTGCTCCTCTTCGCTCGGAGGCGAGGAAGGGACCTCCGGTAGGGGCTCGTCGTGCTCGACCAGCCAATCAAGCTGGTCGATATGAACGAAGCCATCGCCGTGCACCCGTGGCATGTGACGGTTGACCTGAGCGATCACGACCTTCGCGGAGTCGACGGCTGCTCGAGCCACGTCGACCGACACGCCGAGACTGCAGTAGCCACGCCTGTCCGGTGGCGACACCTGGACGAGGGCGATGTCGAGCGCCCGGCGTCCCGAGCGAAACAACTGCGGGATCTCGGAGAGGAAGCACGGCAGGTAATCGACGCGATCCCCGTCGAGCTGGTGGCGCATGTTGTGGCCGACGAACAGGTTCGCCACTCGAAATGAGCGTGCGTATTCCGGCTTGGCGTAGCTCGCGTCGCCGGAAGTGTGTAGGTGGATAAGCTCGACATCGCGCAAGCGGTGCGCTTCTCCGACCAGAGCCTCCACAAGGGCGATGGGGGTTGCCGTGCCTCCATGCAGGAACACCCGTTGATTGGAATTGATGTGGTTGACCGCTTCGTCGGCAGTGCAGAGCTTGGACATCTCAATTTGGCTATTCTGGGGCGTTCCCGGGTTCGGATTTGGGCTCGGGGTCCGGCTCGGGCTCAGGCCCCGGGCCGGGCGGTGGGCGACGCCGCTCGAGATCGATTTCCAGCACTGGGTAGGTGTCTGTCTCGCGGGAGATGTTGCCTTCCGGAGGGTCCACCTTCTTCGCGGGCTCGTACTCCTCCGCTTGTTTCATCTCGGTGCCCTGGGCGCCTCGCACTCGGCCGCTCGCGCAGGCGGTGGCGACGGCAGCAATACAGCCTCCGAGGAGCAGCGCGCGAATCAACGAGCTCATGGCGCTCCCTCTCTGCGCTCCTTGAAGGTCAACGCTGGCTCCACGTCGACCAAGGTGTGGCACTGGCTGCAGGCTGCCAGGAGGCGCCCAAAAATCTCCGCTTGCCCTCGAGTGGTCGGCTTGCCCTCGACCGGTTCGCCCGGCTTCGGGACGTACTCGTCTTCATCCGCTTGGCCCTCCACCGCGGCGGCGAACGCGAGGTCGTGAACTTCGTAGCCGAGACGCGTCGCGCCCGAATGGCTCTCCCTGTCCGGGGCCTTCGATCCGTGGAGCGGCGCCTCGGCAAGCATGCCAGCTGCCACTTGGAACGCGGCGGGGGAGTCACTCAACAAAGCCTCCCACATCCGTTCGACCGCCCAATAGTGCCGTCGCATGTGCATCTTCAGGTCTTCGCCTTCCGGCGCCGGTTCGAGCTTGATGGGAGGTCCACGGTCGAGGGCGTGGTGGCACTGCCCGCATGCGTATGAGAGTCGAGCGAATGCCATGCACGCCTCCTCGAGGTCGCCGGCCTCCCGCACCTGTCCTGCTAGCTCTCGGGTGATTCGCGCGTACTCCTTACCCTGCTCGGGGAAGGGAACGTGCTCCATGAAGAACGCGAGCTTGCGCATGCCTTGCTGCGCGATCGGGAGATCCCCTCGAATCAGAGCGTTTCGTGACACGACCGAGAGAGCGGCGTGCTCTTTCATGACCGCGTCGAAGCCATCGGGCGTCGCCGCATCCTCAGACGCCGGCTTCAGCTCGCAGTCGCAACCGCTCCACAACGCAATTGCCAGCCCCCATATGATGACCCGCCCGACCATGACGCACCTGTTATGCGCTGTTCCAGCGCTCATTCAAGACACGCGCTTTCAGCCGTCGTCGTGCGTGAGAAGCAGGGGCACCTTGCTGTCGTGAAGGAGCCGCCTCGCAACGCTTCCGATCAGGAGACGCTCGATGCCGCTTTTGCCGGTGGTGCCGGCGCAGATCAGCGTCGCGCCGACGTCCTCCGCCACTCGGATGATGCCTTCAGCTGGGTCCCCCGTGACAAGGTGGGTTTGGATCGCTTGTGCGTCGATCGAGAACAGTTCCTTGGCCTCGGTCTCCAGCATCTCCTGGAGTCCGAGATGTAGCGCCTCACGACGTTTCTCGGCGGCCTCGCCAACGACGGCGCCTCGATCCGTGTACTCCCCCCAGACGTCGAGGTAGCTATGCACCATGTGCAAGGGTCCATGGAAGACTCCATGAATCGCACGCGCGACCTCAGCAGCGCGCTTGGACGGACCCGAGAAGTCGAACGACATCACAATCGAGCTTGGCATCACGCCGCCCTCCGGAGGGACGACGATGATCGGCGTGTGGACCGTCTTGATGACGCGTTCCGTCACGCTGCCATACATCAACTTCGAGACGCCCGTCCGTCCGTGCGTACCGACGACGACCAAGTCGACGTCGTGCTCTTTGGCGTAGTCTCGGATCACCTCATGGACCGTTCCTTCGCGAATCACCGCGAAGTGCTCCACGCCCGCGTCTGCAATGACCTTGGCTTGCTCATCGAGGGCGTCCTGCGACTCGTTGAGGATGCGAGTCACCGCCTCGGGGCCCGGGCTGTACGACAGATCCATGAGCAGGTAGGTCGGGATCACTGGCGTGTGGAGTAGGTGGATCTTGGCCGAGAATTGCTTGGCGAACTCGACTGCGTAGCTCACCGCGTGTTGAGCGTTTTCTGAGAAGTCCGTGGGGACAAGGATCTGTTTGATCTGCATGTGGGGTCTTCCGTCCTCTACACAGCGGCCAGTTAGCCGCCGAAAGTGTCAGTGGGGATGATACTGTCGCGAAGGAGCTTCTCGGTCACGTACTCACGCTCCTCTTCTTCGATGTCCTTGCGCAGCATATTCGCGAGTTTGGTCACGCTCGAGGCGAGGTCGACCGCCGAGCCAGCCTCCTGAATCGCATCCACCAGCCGGTCCAACTCTTGCCGTTGCTCGGCATGCTCGGCGTACAGGTGGCGGACGCGCTCGGGGCCGAAGCCGTCGGCCTCGTTGATGGCAGGGACCATGTGGGCCTCTTCGAAGGTCATGTGAAGCTCCAGGATGCCACGCAGGGCGTACGCCGCGCGCTTGACTTGCCCGGCATCCACACTCCCGGCTCCGAGCTGCGCGACGCCGGCTTCGAGCTCCGAAAGCATTTGCTCGATCTCTCGGTGCTGACTCAGCACCTTTCGTCGAACCTCGGATGGCATCAGTGGTTGGTCGCTCATCTTGTCCTCCCGTAGGGCATGGGTGAGTCGAGGTTCTGCAAGGACCGCGCCAACGGTTTAGCAGCATTTCTCTTTCTCGGACACGCAAGTTCTGCGCGGTGTCGGAATCTTTCGCAGAACCTGCGTTTTGTTAGCTATGCTTGGGGCCCTAAAACCGTGTTAGTCGCTTGGCACGAAGCTTGATGGGTAAAGAGGTAACCATGGAAAAGCCACAAACGATTCTCGTCGGCACGGACTTCTCCGACATTTCGGACGAGGCTCTTCGGGCCGCGGCCCTCTACGCCAAGACCTTCAATTCACGAGTGTTGGTCACTCACGTGTTCGACCCAACGCCAAACGTCCCGCCTGTCGTGTGGTCGCGGCCCGACCTCCTCGAGCGGAGCATTCGGGTCGAGATCGAAAACGCGATTCGCGACACCCTCACAGGCAAGACCGCCGAGCTTCTCAAAGGCGTTCCGGAAGTGGAGCTCAGCGTCATCCAACATCCTTCTCCCGGCAGGGCCCTGGTCGAGATGGCCGAAGATGAGGACGCGGACCTCGTCATCCTAGGCTCGCATGGCCGAAGCGGGCTGTCCCGAGCGTTCCTTGGTAGCGTCGCGGAGCGAGTCGTACGTCACGCGCCGTGTCCCGTTCTGGTCGTACGCGGCCGATGCGACAACAAGCCGAAAGATGGAGAATAGCCCGTGTCACTGATTCCACGTTTGGTTGTGGCCTATGATTTTTCCGATCCGGCGCGACGCGCTTTCGAGCTGGCCGTGTTCATGGGCCGGCAGCTCAAGGCTGAAGTTCATGTCGTGACCGTGCTCGACTCGCGCGAATCCGATGTATCCGCTGCCGGCAAGGAGATCGAGGATCTACGCCAGCTTCTCGAGATGCGAACGGTTGGGACCATCAAGACCGACGACCTCGCGATCCGATGCCACGCCGTGAGCGGCCATCCCGCAGACGCGGTCGTGACACTCGCTCACGAAATCGATGCGCCCCTCATCATGTGCGGCACGACCGGCAAAGGCGCGGTCGCCCGGACTCTCCTCGGCAGCGTGTCTCACGAGCTGGTGCACAAGAGCGGCGCGATCGTGATGTCGGTGCCCTAGCGCCGGTCGGCTACGAGCCGGGGCCGACAAATGGCGCCTCGACCAGGCGACTGGCTTTTCGGTCGTCGCGCCCCTCCATGGAGATCGTGATCTGCACCTTCAACCCGGGTCGCATCTGGTCGGCCGGGAAGATGGCGAGGATCGGGAGATAGGTGCTTCCGAGGGACTCGAGCTCGATGCGCTTCTGCGGGATGATGTACTCGATGCCGCTCTCGGATTCCGGCTCGATGAGAAACGTTTGCTTGTCGCCCGTCTTGTTGACGAGGTGGATCCGCAGGGAGTTACGAACCTGGCCATCGGCGACGAAGAAGGGCGCACCTTCGTGCCGCAAGACGTTGGCTTCGAACGCCGAGCTTTGCGCAAAGGCAAAGACCGACCCGATGAGCCAAAGTGTTGCGATTCCGCCGTAGAAAAAGAGGCGCGGCCTCCCGAAGTGCTTGGGCTTGCCCTCGAGGCCGTTGAGCGAGTCATAGCGGATCAAGCCCTGAGACGTCCCGACCTTTTCCATGATCTCGTCACAGGCGTCGACGCATGCAGCGCACCCGACGCACTCCATCTGGAGGCCGTTGCGGATGTCGATGCCGGTCGGGCAGACGACGATGCAGCGTTTACAATCGACGCAGTCGCCGTTTTCGGGGTTGCTTGCCTTGCCTCGGGGCTCACCACGATTCCAATCGTAGCCGATCACCATCGTGTCGCGGTCGGTCATTACGGACTGCAGGCGACCATAGGGACAGATGATCAAGCAGAGCTGCTCGCGGAACCAGCTGAAGTTGAAGTAGAGGATGCCCGACATCACGATGACCCAGGTGAAGGCCGTCGGGTGCTCGGCGGGGCTTCGCTGCACCATGTCGACGACTGAGGGGAGCGACATGAAGTAGCTGATGAACACGTGCGAGAGCAGGAGCGCGAGCACGATGTAGATCCCGTGCTTGAGCAGCTTGCGCCAGAGCTTGTCGAAGCTGAGGCCCGCGGCGTTGCGCCTCAGCCGTTGCGCTCGGGGGCCCTCGATCAGCCGCTCGATCCGCCGGAAGACGCCTTCGAGAAAGACGGTATGCGGGCACGCGTAGCCGCACCACAGGCGGCCCTTGATCGCGGTGACTGTCAGGAGCGTGAGCCCGACGCCGCTCAGCAGGAAGAAGACGAGCCAGAAGTCCTGCGCGTTGAACACGCCGCCGAACAGATAGAAGCGGCGGTTCACGATGTCGATGAACACCGCCGGATGCCCGCCGACTTTCACGAAGGGCAGGACGACGTAGATCGCGATTAGGACGCTGAAGATACTGTAGCGAAGCCGCGTGAAGCGGCCCGCGACGTCGGCTGGGTGCACATAGTCGGAGCGTCATCCGCCACTGCTCCGCCGGGCTCCCAAATCTCGCCCTCGGGGGCCTTACCTGGGACGTCCGTGTTGCGGATCGTGAGGATGTACGCGACGACCTGGTTGACGCCTGTTTCTCCTAGGATTGGAGCCCAGGGGGGCATGCCCTTGGCTGCGACACCGGTGGTCACCGTCTCGTGAATATCGATCGGCGCGCCGCCGTGGACCCAGTACTTGTCGGTCAGGTTCGGTCCGAGGCCCTCTCTACCTTGGCCCTTTGCGTCGTGGCAAGCGAAGCATTGCGCCATGAAGATCTCTTGTCCTGCCGCCACGGCGCTTTCGTCGAGCGCCAACGCATCGAGCGATTCGTCGGTAACGATGCTTCGCTCGGCCTCCGCAGCAGCCATCTTGTCGGCATACACCTCGGGCGGCAGCTTCCCTATCCCGTACTCGTGATAGTAGAACCAATACACGAGGCCAAAGACGATCGCTCCGTAGAACGTGAGCAGCCACCAGACCGGGAGGTTGTTATCGGCTTCCTCGATGTCGTCGTAGACGTGGAGGATTTCACCTTGGATTTCGTCGGTACGTTTGACCTCATTCATGGGGTACCTCCTCTTCCTCTACGAGCGGAAGGTGCGCGTACTCGTCCGCTTTGGATTTCTTCATTCGCATCACGCGAACGATCACGGCTAGGAACACGATGAAGAACAGAACCAGCGTGATCAGTGGAAAGAGAAGCGCGGGGCTGTCCGCGAAGAACTCGGCTGCAAAACGGCTCATCGTGCCACCTCCTTCGCATCGGCTGCCGCGACCGACTCGTCTGCGGGCACGCGGCCCAGGCGTTGCAGGTACGCGATCAGTGCAACCATTCGGCTGTTGACCAGGAGCTCGCAGTCTGCGCTCGGTTGCTCACAGAC
>JAFDAJ010000381.1 GCA_019313915.1 Deltaproteobacteria bacterium | reverse complement strand
CAAGGGGAGAGGCCCGCTTCACCTCTCGATGATGCCGGCGGCAAGATAGTCCTCAAATTCTTCCTGTGACAAGCCAACGACGTTTGAGAACACCTCCCGGTTATCGCACCCGATCGGCCTGCCGGCGTCCCGAGTTTTGCCGGGCGTCCCCATCAGCCCGAGACCAAGCCCCGGTGCTTTCACCGTTCCTTTTACCCGGTGAGGAATGTCTTCGAAATAACCCCGCGCCTGTAGATGCCCGTCCCGAAGCATCTGGTCTTCCACATCCTGCACCACCCCGCAGGCAACGCCCGCCTCTTGCAACCGCTTCATCACGGCGTAGGCGTCCTTGTCCCGGGTCCAATCCGCAATGCGCTCATCGAGCTCACCCGAGTGCTGAAGGCGACGTGCCCGATCCGAAAAACGCGGGTCGCCGAGCCAGCCCGGCTTGTCCATCACTTTGCACAATCGCCGCCACTCCTCCTCGCCGGCCACAGAGATCGCACACCAGCGATCATCACCCCGGCACGGATAGCACCCTTGAGGAGCTCGGAAGAGCGATCCGTTGCCCGGTTTTTCCGGTATGTCCCCGTTGGCGAAGACCTCCATCAACACGTGCCCGAACGAAGCGATGGTCGCTTCCAACTGTGACAGGTTGATGCGCTGCCCTTTGCCGGATTGTTGGCGGTGTTCTAGGGCACACAGGACCGCAAACAAACCGTGCAAGGCCGAGGCTGGATCGGGATAGGCGAACTGCGTCATGGTGCATTCACGGTGCGCGAAACCGGACAGGGTGGACAGCCCTGAAAGGGTTTCGATATTCGGCCCCCAGGAAATGTAGCTCTTGTCCGGGCCAGTGTTCCCAAACCCGGTGCTGGAAAGCAGAATCAGGTCGGGTTTGATGGCGCTGAGCACCTCAAACCCAAGGCCGAGCTTGTCGAGAACCCCCGTGCTGTGATTGTCGATCACCACATCACACTCGGCCACGAGGCGGCGGGCAAGCTCCATGCCTTCAGGCTTTGTGAGGTCCAGCGAGACAAAACGTTTGCCGCCGTTCCAGTCGGTGAACCAAGGTGACAGCTGGGTCTGAATGCCTTCTGCCGGATGCTTTGGGTGAACATACATCCGCGTCACATCGGGGTACTTCCGGGATTCTACCTTGATCACATCCGCCCCGGTGTGTGCCATCAGACGGCCAATCCAGGGGCCTGCCATTCCAGCAGTGAACTCCACCACACGCAATCCCCCGAGGGCGGCGCTCTGCTCTTTGAAGGAGGGGAGCGGCAACCGGGTCGGTTCCGGCAGGTCCCGAAGGATATCCTCGTCCGCGCCCACCGCTGGTGCCGGATGCCTGAGCCGCCAGGGTGTCTCGGACAATCGGTACGGCGCACCGGGATAGGTGAGCCTGCCCTCTTCGCCATGGACCGCAGTGGCATAGAATCCACGCGCCCTCAGATGAGGATCACGGGTGACGGAAAGGGCATCGCCGAGCGGCGTCACCGCCAGATGCCTGTGCTGGCCCTCGCGGTATAGATCCTCCACCCGCAAAGTGCGTGTCATCGCCTCGATGTAGATATCCAGAAGCTCCCGGTAGGGCTGCCGACTGGAGGATGGCCCCTCGAACATGGGGTCGAGAATTTCCTCGTTGCCGGTTACCTCGTTCACCCAGCGTGCCAATGCGTTCCAGTGTCCGGGGCGGTTGACGATCAGGTACGCGCTCCCATCGAGGCACCGATAAGCCCCGGACGGGACAGCGGAAAAAAGCCCCGTGCCGAAACGCTTGGAAATGATCCCGTCATCGAGCCATTTGCCCACACCGCAAATACTAGTGACCGCGAGCATCGCTTCCTGGACCGAAATATCCACTTGCTGCCCCCGGCCAGACCGAGCCGCGTGGTGCAGGGCAATGAGGCTGCTGCTGGCGGCAAGTGTGGAGGCCATGATGTAGCTCTGCGACCCCGCCAGGGTCACCGGTGGATCCTCTTTCCAGCCCGTCGCAACCATCGCTCCGCCCATCGCCCCGGCGACGACATCCGCACTGTGGAACTGGCTGTGTGGGCCGGTCTGCCCGAATCCCGAAATTGAGGTCATGACGAGGGAGGGGTTCAGGGCTCTCAGGGCTCCATACCCCAGACCCAGCTCGGCCATCCTCCCCGGCGGCAGGGTCTCGATGACCAGATCCACCGTCGGGATCAGCCGCAG
>JAFDAJ010000380.1 GCA_019313915.1 Deltaproteobacteria bacterium | reverse complement strand
ACCGCCCAGAAAGATCGCGAGCACCGAGACAGTCGCCTCGCTGTGCGCGCCCAGCAGGGTGGCGAGGTACTTCTGCCAGGTGATCTCGTAGGCGAGCCCACTGAACCCGGTCAGGAGCGTGAGGAGGAGTGCGGTGAGGCGCATAGGTAGAACAAGCGTACGTGGTGCTCACGCGGTCGCCGAACGCTACGGCCGCGACGGCCCCGCCTCCGGAATCGTCACGAACGGTTCCTTCCGCGCGTAGAGCGCGCGGCGCGATTCCGCCTCCGCGAGAGCCGCCGCGCCCCCCGGCCCCGCGCGGCGGAACGCTGCGATCGCTTCGTCCGCTGTGCGGACCGCGGCCGCGAAGTCGCCGGTGGCAGCCTGGGCGGCGGCGTACGCGTCGAGCAGCCGGTGGCCGCGGCGTTCTCGCAGGAGCGGGTCCAGCAGCCTCATCGCCGCCCCCCCGTCGCGCAACTGCTCGTCCCGCGCGGTCGCGAGGACCCAGGCGAGCGCCAGGGTGATGTCTGCCTGCCGCGGGAAGAGATCGTGGGCGCTACGCAGCACCGCCGCCGCCTCGTCGAGACGCCCCTGCTGCGACAACGCTCGCGCGAGGTTGGTGTACGCGCCCGTCCGGGTCGGCTCGAGATTGACGACGATCTCGAAGTCGGCCGTCGCCTCCTCCAGATGACCTTCCATCGCGAGCAACAACCCCCGCGCGAATCGAGCGTCGGGTTTCTCGGGCGCGAGCTGGAGTACCTGCCCCAGTGTCTCGATGGCCTCCGCGCGGCGCCCGGCGCGGGCGAGACCGATCGCGAGGTTGAATCGAGCGTCGGGATTCTCGGGCATCGCCGCCGTGGAGGCGCGGAGGAGAGCGATCCCCTCGTCGATCGCACCGCGTCCGATGAGCAGACCACCGAGGCTGTTTCGCGCCTGGTGCTGCTCGGGATCGAGTCGCAGGCCGCGCTCGAGCATCTCGATGGCCCCGTCGGTGTCGCCGAGCCGGGCGCGAAGGAGCCCGAGTTGGATCACCGGGTCGGCCCACTCCGGATCGGCGCGGACGGCGGCCTCCCACACGGCGAGCGCCGCCTTGGCGTTGCCTTGCTTGAGGTAGCGGGTGACCCGGAGGTTGCGTCGAGCCAGGGTGACGCCGAGCGTGGCGACCAGTTCTTGATAAACCGGATCCGGCAGCAGCGCGTCGCTCACCGTCGCGCTCGCGGCGGCCGTCTCGGCCCGGGCGGCGGCGGCCGCGTCGCCGTGGCGGCGATGGGCGATCGCGAGTGCCCAGTGGACCTCTTGGCTTCCCACCCCCAGCTCGCGGGCGCGCTCGAGGGCGGTCACCGCCGCCGCGGCATCGGCGCGTGCGAGGGCGATCTGACCGAGCCCCAGATGACCTCGCGCAAGCGTGTCGTTGAGGGCGAGGGCACGCCGGAACGCCGCCTCCGCATCGTCGAGGTCGCCCTGCCGGAAGAGCGCGCGTCCGATGAGGGCCTCCAGCGGTGCATAATCGTCGCGCAACGCGCGGGCGCGTCGAAACGCGCTCAGGGACGCCGCGTGATCGCCCCGCATCGCCGCCTTACCGACGAGGTAGGGCCAGCGGAACTCCCCGGGATCGCGCTGGGCCGCCTGCTCCAGGCACACGACGGCTTCCGCGGTGAAATCGTGGACGACGTAGATGCTGCCGAGTTTCCCCCACGCCGCCGCATCGTCGGGGTTCACCTCGACGACGCGGGCCGTCTCCTCGATCATCCGGGCGAGCGGCGGTTGGAGCCCGCTGCGGTCGGGCACCGGCGGCTGCGTGAGGAGGGCGCCGTCTCGCGGGGGCGACGCCGGATCGCATCGGGGCAGCATCGCGGCCGCGATCGCAACCGCCAGCGTCAGCGGCCAGGATGTCCCGGGCCCGTTAGCCATCTTGGGTGGGCGGCCGCCCCTCCCCGCGCCGAACGACCCGCAACCGAACCATCCGGCCAACGCACCAGGATTCGATCGACGCGCTCCGCCTCGCCGAGACCAAAGTGGGGGGTGAGATCGGCGCTCGAGAAATAGCTGCGGGCGGCGGTGACGGTCCGCAAGAGCACGCGGCGGTCCAGCTGAACTTCGATGCGGGCTCCGATCGCATCGCGTCTCAACGCGGGGTCGATCGCGCGCACCGCCAGCCAGTGCCCTTGCCGGGGCGTCTCGTTGCGGTAGAGCCGCACGGTGCCGTTCGAGTTCGCGACCACGAGATCAACGTCGCCGTCACGATCGAGGTCGCCGGCGACGAGACCGCGGCTCACCTCGATGTCGTCGCACGCGGGGCCGCAGCCCACCGCGACCTCCGCGAACCGCCCCCCGCCGCGGTTGACGAAGAGCTGATTGGGCTCGCCGTACGGATTCCAGTGATCGCTGAGCCTCGCGCCGGCGAGGGGGGGACGACGGAACATGCGGCCGTTCGCGACGAAGAGATCGAGATCGCCGTCGAGTTCGAGGTCGAAGAACGCCGTTCCGACCCCGGTGCGATCGAGGCTCTGGTACGCCAGCCCGCGGGCCAGCGTCTCATCGGAGAACTGACCGGACCCGAGCCGGCGGTAGAGCGTGTTGCTCTCCTCCACGAGGTGGGTGACCAACAGATCCTCGGCGCCGTCGCCGTCGACGTCGCCCCGCGCGATGCCCATGGCCGCCTCGGGTCGCCCGTAGCCGTTGACCGCGAGCCCCATCAGAGCGGCCCGGTCGACGAAGGTGCCATCGGCCTGGCTGATCCAGGCAAAGTTGGGATCTCCGTCGTTCCCGACGTAGACGTCGATGCGGCCGTCTCCGTCGAGGTCGTCGAAGATGACGCTCAGCCCGCGACCGGGGGTCGCGAGACCCGCGGCCTCGGTGACGTCGGTGAAGGTGCCGTCGCCCTTGTTCCG
>JAFDAJ010000379.1 GCA_019313915.1 Deltaproteobacteria bacterium | reverse complement strand
GGATCGCGCAGAGGCTCAGAGCGCGGCAGCCCGACTCGTTCGACGATTGATCGAGGGCGATGGCCCCGATCATGGGGCTCCCGATGTGCCGCTGCCCGAGCTCATCGGGAGCTGGCTCGCCGGGGTACGGTCGGAGGTGTCACCGGAGACGCTACGCACGTGGGAGCTCTATGCTGGGGCGCATTTCATTCCGCACTTTCATAGCGCTGACCGACTCTGTTCCGAGCGTTGCTTGCGCGACTACATGCGCAAGCGGCTCCAGGAGGTTAAGGCGCGGACCGTTCAAAAGGAGCTTTCTGCGCTCCGTCGTCTGCTCACCTGGATGGTGGAGGGCGGGCTCGTACAGGAAGCCCCCACGGTTCCAAAGCTTCCTCGGCGTGCGACCGGGACCGCCCACCCGAGCGGGCGGCGAAAACGAATCGACCTCTCCCCCGAGGAGATGGATGCCATCGTCCGCGCGCTTCCGACGCAGACGCGGGACGGACAACCCCTTCGAGCATACTTTGAGATCATGCGAGAAACCGGGCTTCGCCCAGGAACCCTGCAGCGACTCCGCGCTCCGGACGACTATCGACCCGGATCCCGGTTCCTGCGGATTCGGGCCGAGGCGGACAAACCCGCTGCGAACCGCCGCCCTTGCCGCCGGCTTAGAGCCCGACCGTGCGTCGAACGTCAAGCCGTACGACTTCCGACACAGCGTCGCGACCGAGCTCACGGAGCGCTCGGGGAATCTACTCGGCGTCGGCTACCTGCTTGGACACCGCCATGCGACCACCACCAACCAGTACGTTCATGCACGCCGTCGCGCGGCCGAGTCCGTTCTTTTGGGACAGAATTTGGGACAGATTGAAAGCGGTTTCGAGGTAGGCAAAAACGCCGCACGCGCTAACTCTCTGAAATCACTTCAGTGCGAGGAACAGGACTCGAACCTGCACGCCCTAAGGACACTGGAACCTAAATCCAGCGCGTCTGCCAATTCCGCCATCCTCGCTTGCGTTGTGATTTCCGACAGTTAGCACGTCGGCAACATGGTTCAAATCGGCCAATTTTGGATCGGTGACCGGAATGATGACCGGAATTCCGGGTCGTGCGTTCAACACGGCACGCGTCTGTTCGCGATTCGAGTGCACGTACTTTGTGGCTGTGTCCACGCGCTTGTGCCCGCCAATGTGAGCGATACCCGGCAAGTTAGGCGACACCGATGCCAGTTCGGTCAACGCACCGTGCCGCAAGTCATGCAACGACAAGTGCTGGACTTCCTGTTCGATGAAACAACCCCCGTCACGTGCGGCATTCCGAAGTGCAGCACGGCAATCGAACGACCCCCAAATCAAGCCGGTGCCGTCGCAGTGCAGGGTCAACAGCGCTTGCGCGACTTCGCTCAACTCAACCTCGCGACCGAACCGCGCTTTGTCTATGTCGTCGGCGATTCGAAGCGTCGTGGAACCGGGCTGCCAATGTTCCGGGCAACGAAGCCGTTGCACCGTCTTGCGTCGCAGTGCCGTTTCCCAAATGAACAAGATCAAGTCGCGCACCGGGTAGTGCGTGCGTTCAGAGCATGCGGGCAATGCCGCGATCAGCTTGGCGGCGCGATCGTTGTTGAGATCCACGCGCACTTTGTCACAAGCCGTCGTTCCGGTTGACCGCGCGGGCGGATCTTTGATCACTGGCATTTCGGCAATGTAACCCCGGTCAAGGCACCATTTCAGGAACCCCCGCATGGCCGACAGTTCCTTGGGTTTCATTCGATTGACAACAGCCGCTCTATCGAGGGAAGGTTAGTGACAAAAAGTGCCGTTCGCGGTGCTGCATGAGTTGGCGGCACGCGATGGAGCTTGCGGGTTTAGTTCTAACCCTGGGGACGAAGCCCCGAGCCCTGATGAAGCTATCCCTTGCGCTGAGCGGAAGGTTCTGCTCCGACGGGCCAGAATCCACCCCCTTTGGACCGTTTCTGCTGGCCACGCCTTGCTCCTGGGACGAGACTGTCGGGATGCTCCCCGTCCCCGTTACGAAGACCTCCGCGTGCTTCGTGCCCGATCCGACCCGGGTGATCACGAAGCCGTTCACCCCGGGAAGCGAACGCTCGGTGGACGGGCGCTCGCGCGTCGAGCGCATTCTGTCGCGGATCCTGGCATTGTCCGAGTCAGAGGTGACGACGACGTTGAGCACGACGCAAGCCCGGTTCGCCGCGCGCCACGTAGACTTGCGGTCGGTATTCGAGGCGAACTTCGCGGCTGTCGCGGCGGGACATGTCGCTCGAGCGGACGAGCTCTCGGCGGAGCGCCGGCTGCTCATCGGTGCCTATTTCACGCATGAGTACTCGTTCGAGTCCACCGCGCTCAGCAATCCTTCGATCGTGCCGGCGCCCGACCAAGAGGGCCTCGCTCCAGGCGAGCAGCGCTTCGTCTTGAGTCTTCGGGCCATCGGCGAGGGGCACATCTCGTCGATCGAGTTTCGCTCGGGCGTCATTGACGCGGGCGGCCAGGTCGAAATGGAAGCGCCGAGTCGGCATGCGAGCACCGCGCGCCACCGAGCTCCGGTCTACGAGAAGCACATCTTCCACACCAAACTTCGTGAGATCGACGCATACAATGAGATCGCCGCCACCGTCCTCGACGCGCTGCCGGATCGGTTCACGCTCGAGCAGCTCGAGATCATGATCCGTGAGGTCGACCACCAACACCGTCACAGACCCGACGCCGCGCACATCACCCGCACGATCCACTGGCTCGCTTCCTCGAACTACGAGAGCTCGTTCGCCCCAGACTCGAAGCTCTCCGAGCGTGTCCTCTTTCCGGCGGGGCCGACCGAAAGTAGCGGGATGGAAGATGCTCGCTTCGTCCGCTTCACCCGTGACGACGGAACAGTGACGTACTTCGCCTTGTATACGGCGTTCGACGGTTATCAAATCCTCCCGCAGCTGATAGAGACAGCCGATTTTCTGACTTTCCGAATCGCGACGCTGAACGGCGCGTCCGCCAAGAACAAGGGCATCGCGCTCTTTCCCCGCATGATCGGCGGGCGCTATGCCGCGCTCTCCAGGCTGGACAACGAGCACAACTTCCTGATGTGGTCGGACAACGTCCGCTTCTGGCACGAGAGCGAGGTGATCCAGACGCCCGAGCGCCCCTGGGAACTCACACAGCTCGGCAATTGCGGATCCCCGCTCGAGACCGAAGCGGGGTGGCTCGTGATCACGCACGGCGTTGGGGCCATGCGCCAATACGCTCTCGGAGCCATCCTGCTCGACAAGGAGGACCCTGCGCGCGTCATCGGTCACCTCGCCGAGCCCCTGCTCGAGCCCGCGCACGATGAACGCGACGGCTACGTGCCCAACGTTGTCTATTCGTGTGGCAGCATGATTTCAGGCGGGCTCCTCGTGCTGCCCTATGGTTTCTCCGACGTCCGTACCCGCATCGCGACCGTGCGCCTCGACGATCTTCTGGCGGAGCTCACCCGGGTTCGTTGACGTTCGCGCGCTGCCTGCCCAACGCGCCCATCGCCTCGCAGTAGCGCCGGTACAAGCGCGGCAGCTCGGACCCAGGTGCGCGGTAGAACTCGGCGGCGTCGACGTCGATCCAGGTCGAGTCCGCGATGGGACCGTCGGCGGCGGGAGCTGCGCGTCGCTTTGCGAACGCCTCGACCACGGCGACGGCCGGCTTCGGGGAGGCGTCGGCGCGCCATAACCCGAAGGATCGCTCGTGGACCGCGAGGTCGAGCGGAGGAAACTCCCAGACGGCCTCCGCGTAGTCGGAATAACACCAGAGCATCGCGCCCGTGCTGCCGCAGTCGAGCAGCCCGCCGAGGGCGCGGTCGATGTACGAAGCGGCCGCTTGCTCTTCGACGAGCGCGGGGCTGGACGCGTCGATGGATCGTTCACGGTCGGGCTCACCGCTCTTTGTGGTGGGCACGCCGAACTCTCCGAAGAGGACGTCGGCCCCGCCACCCAGCCATCGCGTCAACCGCGCGAGAAACGGCAAGACCCGCTCGTCGGTGGGGCCGTCCAGCCATCGCGTCAACCGCGCGAGAAACGGCAAGACCCGCTCGTCGGTGGGGCCGTCCGCCCACGCGGCGTAACCCGGATATCCGTGCATCTGCAGAAAGTCGCAGACCTCGGCGGCCTCGCGCGGGCCGAGCGTTCGGTCCTGCTCGAGGTCTTCCATGTGGAGCCCCAGCGTGACGAGCGCGCCGGCGTCGGCGCCGCGGATGGCGTCCGTCACTCGCAAGAGCCACTCACGGGCGTGGGCCTTGTCGGGGGGGACTGCGCAGTTCGAGTTTTCGTTTCCGAGGTCCCATGCCCACAGGGCCCTGTGCCCGGCAAGCGCACCCGCGACCTCACGCGCGAGCGCCGACTGCGCCCGGGCAATCGACGCATCGGAGTACCAGCTCGCGAGGCGTGACGCTGTAACTCGGCCTCCGGAGACGACGCGGAATCGATCGTCGCCCGCCTCTTCGCCGAGAGCCCACGAAGGGATCCAGTTCACGCCGCTCATGTGGCCCGTGAAGAGCGTGGGCATGACCGAGAGTCCGGCGGTGCTTGCCTCGTCCAAGGTCGAGACGAGGCGATCGACCATCGCCGAGTCGACGCGCGACGGGGTTGGCTGAAAGTCCTCCCATGTGAGGAAGATGCGGACTGAATCGAATCCGCATT
>JAFDAJ010000378.1 GCA_019313915.1 Deltaproteobacteria bacterium | reverse complement strand
AGCCGGCGCGAGCGATCGCCAATACGGCACCAAGATGGCGCCTTCTGCCAGCATCGCGCCGGCTGTCGTTCCGAGCAGCAACACGCCGAGCACGGACACGAAGGAAGCCAATCGTCTGCTCATCTCGGAACGGTACCATGTCCTATCGGTCCCCTCGACGTCCACCTCGCCCCATCTGAGAACCTCTCACCCATCTGCTCAGCCCGAGAGAGGTCGCGCGGTCGCCTCACGACGGGTCCTTGCTCGAGGCACCTGCGTTGAGCAGCAAGAAATCGATGCGAGGACCTCGCTTTCTAAGCTCGACTTGGCTATGAGGCTCGTTATCGCCAGGTGTCGACGGTGGCCTGCATGGCGTCGATGACCCGTCCGATTTCGTTTTCGTCGGCGCCGCCCCTGACGGTGAGGTTGAGACCCAACATGAAGGTCATGAACAGATCGGTTCGTTGGTCGGTAACCCTGGTGCGGGCGGTTCCCTCGGGCTCCGCTTGACGGATGAGTCCTCGAAGTCGCTCGCGTAGTGCCTTGCGAAACGCGACGCCGAAGTCTTCGAAGCCGGGCGCGGTTCCGCTGAGCTCGCTCGAGCTGTTGACGAGGAGGCAGCCCCATTGGCCGGTCCCCGAGACGAGGTCGCCTCGCAGCATCTCGAGGAAGGCTTGGATTCCGTCGATCCCAGGCCCCGCCTGCTCGACGAGCTCCGAGAACATGCCCATTCGGTTGACGAGGTAGCGCTGGAGGATCTTGGCAAACAGCTCCTCCTTGGTGCCGAAGGTGCTGTAGAGGCTCGATTTGTGGACGCCGCTGGCGTCGACGAGATCGGCCATCGAGGTCTGGGAGTACCCCTTTCGCCAGAAAAGCGTGGTCAACTCGTCCAAAACGGCATCTTCGTCGAAGAGCCGTGGCCGGCCTCGGGACCGCATATTCGTGCCGCTCATACCCATACCTTAGACACATTACACAATATTGGAACCCTCGGTAGTAAAATGGCTTGACGTTTTACTACCGAGCGGTAGTTAATGTGCGAAGGCTCCGCCTCAAGAGATCGATTCAACCTGGGAGCTTCGGGAGACCGGCCGTGCAGAACACATTCCAAACCCTTCGACGCACGACGTTGCAAATCGCTCTGGCCGGGGCCCTCGCCTCGGCTTCGACCCTTGGTCTGATGCCAAGCCACGCCGCCGCTGTGGAGGCACACGTGGAAAACGCGGGGATATTCACCGCGCAGATCCCGGTCGACGGCTCGAACATTGCGACGGGCCAGGCGGTCATCGTAGTCGACCGACCGATCGAGGAGGTGCTCCGGATCGTGCTCGATTACGCCAACTACGTGCGGTTCATGCCCAACTTCACCAAGTCCAAGGTGCTCGCACAGCGCGGGAGCCGGGCCATCGTTTACATGGAAGTCAGCGTTGCCAAGGGCATGTACACGCTCTACGGGCAGCTCGATCTCGCCGAGCGTCCCCAGGACGGGGTCTCACGCGTGGTCGCCGGCCGCCTCATGGACGGAAACATCGACGCCTTCGATGCGAGCTTCAAGCTGACCCCGACCGATGACGGCGCCCGCACGGAGATCGACTTCAGGATCTACGTGGATCCCGACCTGCCATTGCCATCGTCGGTCTTCAGTCGAGAGAACGAGCGAGCTGCGGGCCGAACGGTTCGGGCTTTGCGCGCGAGGGTTGCCGAAACACCCAGTGATTCGACCTGAGCCCCACTCCCGAAAGATTAGTATTCGAGCATTCGATCAAAACAGAGTTTCGCTCATCGATTCCCCGTCAAAAGAAGGACAAAAAGTTATGTCACGTTTCGCTAACAAAGTTGCACTGGTCACCGGTGGAGGAACCGGTATTGGTCGAGCGGTAGCCGAAGCCCTGGTCGCCGAAGGAGCCAAGGTGGTCGTCACCGGCCGTCGGGAAGAGCCTCTCAAGCAACTCGCCGGCGAGCACCCGGACGCGGTGCGCTACACCACTACAGACGTCACTGAGAAAGGCGCTCCGGCCGATGCGGTTCGTTTTGTCGTCGAGCAGTTCGATCGCCTGGACGTCCTGGTCAACAACGCGGGCGTGGGCACTTTGGCGCCTCTGGTCGAACTCGATGACGACGCCCTCGAACAGACTCTCGGGGTGAACGTGCGAGGTGTCTTGATCACCATAAGAGAGGCGATTCCCCATCTGTCCAAGAGCAGCGGCGCCGTCG
>JAFDAJ010000377.1 GCA_019313915.1 Deltaproteobacteria bacterium | reverse complement strand
CAGGTGTGGCAGCTGTCGTCCCACTTATCGAAGGGCACCTGATATCCGATGTGATCGTTGCCGAGGCCGACGATGAACGTGTGCTCCGCGCCGGTCATGCGATCACGGTAGTCTTCTCCTCCCGAGAGCAGGCGAGAAACTAGCGACAAAAGGAGGCTTTTACAACAGAAATGACGGCGATGTCAGTTCGACGCCGTGGCGCTTCGTTGCGCTGGTTCGGACTCAGCGGGCTCCTCGCGCTCCACGAACGACTTGTCTGTTCGCCACTTGGGCTGGAGCCGGACCTTGTCCCATACTTCCGGGAAGGCACCGACAGCGCCGAGCTTTTCGCGCATGCGCCTGTAGAGCCCGTGGTCGAACATCTCTTCGAACTGGGTTCGGTTCATCCAGACGTCTTGGTATAGCGGAACAAAGCCGCCGACTTCGTGGGTGAAGCGCTCGGTCGCGGCAACGTGTTCCTCCGCGTCCCACTCCTCGCCCCGCTTGAGTGCCGGAGGAATTCCATATGCGCCGAGGTCGACGAACATGTCCCAATCCTTGCCGGGCTGTAGCTGCCGCGGATTCGGCTGAAGGCCCTGATGCTCACCATGGTTGTAGATGCGTATCGGGTAGACCAGAAGCGGGTACACCTCGAAGCGCTCATGAAACTCCTCGACGCTGCGTTCGAGCTCGCGCATTGGAACGATGATGTCCTGTACCACGTGTTTGTGCACGAGCTTCCAACGGATGCCTTCGGTCATCGTGCCCTTGAGGAGCGAGATTTTTGGTGCACCCAGCCAGCCGAAGCCCCAGCGCCACCAAGTCTTGGTCGAAAACGGCATGAGCTCTTCGAGCTCCCAGAAAATGGAGCGTGTATGGCGATGGTAGTACTCGCGGAGCGGGATCCAGTCTTCGAACTCGCCGCGCTGGAGCGCTGTCTCTACGTGTTGATAAAAGAACTTCTCGTACCACCGATTAATGTGGTTGATCTTGCTCCGATCCGCGGGCGCATCGTCGTACCAAGCACATTGAATGACGCCGGTATCTTTCGAGTAGATGGTCGCCTCCAAGAACTCCGGTGCGTCGTCTGCAATTGAAAGCTCGTAGGTCCTGTCGCAGAGTTCCTTCATGCTGTGACAGGGGATGTACTTCATCCGAATGTACGGCTTGACCGGCTCAATCTCGAGCTCGACGGCCACCAAGAAGCCCAGCGTGCCGTGCGACCAGGGGAGTGCATTGAAAAGCTCCGGATCGCTCTCGGCAGTCACGCGTAGGAAAGAACCATCCGCAGTCACGATCTCGTAAGCGACGACGGTCTCCTGAATCAAACCATATCGATGGCAGGTCGTCTCCATGCCGAGGCCCATCGTGAGGCCTCCGGCGGTGAGATCCTCCATTTCGACCATCACCTTGAGTGCATAGCCCATCGGCACGAGGTATCGGGTGAGCTGGCCCATGTTCACGAGTGGCTCGACCCGGACAGTCATCCGTTCGGTATCTACCTCGAGCACATCGCGCAGGGCGACCTCGATATGGTTACAGTCCTTCTTATAGGTCGAGGTTCGTGTGGACATGGTCAACCAGGGCGGTCTCGCCGTACACATTGGCTGGTCGGACCCGGAGGCATTCCGCGCGCGCACTTGCTCTTGCACGTACCGCACGCGCTCGTCGTGCTTCTCGGGTGACGCACCGAAACGGGCGTAAAGCACGTCGCGTGTCACGCGTCCGCGCTCGAACAGGAAGCTCACCGGCAGAGCCGTTGCAGCAACCACCAATCCACGGTTGTCCGTCATCCATTTGGCGGCGTTCTTTGCGAGCTTCGTTTCGCCGAACTTGCTTAGTATCGACATGTCTCTCCTCGGTGTCTCTATTCGGCAGCCTGGGGCGAGGCTGAGGCTGGGGGCGGGTAAAACTGCCCATACCAGCGGCGAAGCTGGTGAATAGGACCATCTCCACGCGTGAGCAACGGATTCTTGCGGTAGATCTTTCTCTGCCAAATTGCGTGGTCTTGGCGCCATTGCGAGACCCAGTTACCGACGATGAAGGATGCCAAAGGCTTTGGAACGCTTGGATCGCTGAACCAACGGAAGCGAACGTGCTGCGTCAACGGTGCGACCGGTGTGTGGCTCTGATACATCACGACGCGGCCCCCGCCTTTTGCCAGCCTGAAGTCAAAGCGGACGATGCTGCCAGGGCCCTCGAGACGAACTTCCGCA
>JAFDAJ010000029.1 GCA_019313915.1 Deltaproteobacteria bacterium | reverse complement strand
GCACCGAGGACGAAGTCCTCTCCGCCGAAGTCGCGAATCGCTTGCAGCACGACCGACCGGGCTTGCAGGTGAACTGGGCGAATATCGCCTGAGAAATACTGAGGGATGCCTTCGGAGTGCAAGTCGATGAGCACTACGCGGTTGCCCGAGCCAGCCGCTGGGATAGATGACAGCAGCCGCGCCCGATTCTTCGCCGCGACGATTTCACCGCGCTTCGAGGCGCGCTCCATCGTTTGGTATCCGAACCAGGGCAACACGAGCGTCAGGGTGTGCGCTCCAAGATGCACCAGTCCGCATGCGAGGTCGTAGATCTCCAGCATGTCGACGTCGTCGACTGTGCCGCCCACCAAGACCACGTCGTGCTGCGCGCATTCCGTTTCGATGCGACGGTATCGCTCCTGGTCCGGAAAGATTTTGCGCTCCACGACACCCAAATCGAAATCGCCCGCTCCGGCGATGTCGTCGCCGAGCTCTTGGTAGCGTTCCGTTGCAAACAGGAGCGTCGATGGCTTCATGATGCTGCGTTCATGACAACACAGGACGCCTTCGCAAGCTAGTGTTCGGCCAAAACCTCGAGCAGGACCTCGGGCAGGTCGGTCATGAGGGCGTCTACCCCCAGTGCGAGGAGCTCATGCATCTCGCTTGGGTCGTCGACCGTCCAAATGTGGACCTGGATGCCGTGATGGTGCGCCGCCTCGACAAATCTTGGCGTGATCACGTTCATTCCTCGAACCGTGGGCGGGATCTGAAGCGCGTCGAAGGAGAACATGGCGTGCTTCCAGGCGCCCGCCAGCACACGCCCCCAGAACTCCAGTGCGCCCTTGCGGCCAGGCGATGTGGCCACTCGACCGCGGCTGTGCCTTCGAAACCCCTCCGTCATTTCGTCGTGTTCTGAAGCGACCAGTACGCGGTCGTGAATGTCGTGGTGCTCGATGAACTCCCAAAGCCGTCGAGGAAGCGTCGGGTCATTCGGCTTGATCTCCAGGTTGTAGTGGAGCTGAGGACCGAGCTCGAGGGCCTCTTCGAGGGTCGGAATGCAGGCATTGGCGCCTCGAAACGCGTAAGCGCCGTCTTCCACGAAATTGTGACCCGCATCGAGTCGTTTGAGCTCGGCCAACGTGTAGTCGCGAAGATTGCCATGCCCATTGGTCGTCCGGTCGAGCGTAGGGTCGTGGAAGCACACGAAGTGCCCATCGGAGGTCTCGTGGATGTCGGTTTCGATGTGCGTGTACCCGAGGTCGGCAGCATTGCGAAACGCGATCAGTGTGTTTTCCGGCCAACGTTTCGCGCCGCCGCGGTGCGCGAAAGCGAAGGGAGTCGTCGGGCCAAAGTACGGGCGAGGCATCGCGTTGGCAGCATAGCGCCCTTTGTGAGTCCGCGTGCACAACACTTGTCGGCTCCCGTCTTTCTGTGCATCGTGAGCCGTTGAAGGGAGCGCGCATGGCGAACGACTTGGCGGGGAAGATTGCGATCATCACCGGAGGCGCCGGGGGTATCGGCAAGGCCCTGGCACAGGAGATGGCCGAGCGTGGCTGCCGCCTCGTCCTGGCGGACGTCAATGCAGAGCTCCTCGAGAAGACCGCGACCGAGCTCCGCGCAGCGGGCGCGCAGCTCGACGCGAAGACGGTCGACGTTCGTGATGCCGCGCAGGTTCAGGAGCTCGTCGAGGGGGCGTTTCATGACTTGGGCCGCATTGATTACATTTTCAACAACGCAGGCGTGAACCTTTGTGCCGAGCTTCGTGACACGACGCTCGAAGACTGGAACCTGTTGATCGATGTGAATCTGCGGGGCGTCGTTCACGGGGTTCACGCGGCCTATCCCATCATGTGTAAGCAGGGCTTCGGTCACATCGTCAACACGGCTTCGGCTGCTGGACTGGTGCCGGCTGCAGCGGAAGGCGCGTACGCCGCGACGAAGCACGCCGTTGTTGGGCTGTCGTTGGCGCTTCAAATCGAGGCGGCGGCGTTTGGCGTGAAGGTGAGTGTCGTGTGTCCGGGGCTGGTCGACACGCCGATTCTCGACTCGACCAAGTACGTCAAGTTCGATCCGGATGTGATCAAGAACGTCGCCCCGGAGAAGCCGATACCGCCTCGGAAGGCGGCGCGGCGGGTCCTCCGAGGCGTCGAGCGCAATCAGTTCTACATCGTCATCACGACCACTGCGCACGTGCTGTGGCGGCTCCATCGCTACATGCCGGGAACATCGCTCCGCATCGGGCAGATCGCCGTGCGCATGTTCCGCGACAAGCGCCGTGAAAACGACTGAGATCAGACGAACTCGGGGCCGATGCCGATGACCCGCAGCGCGCGTTCGTGAACCCGAAACTCTGCTGGCCCAACCCCGGGGGCCTCACCGTCGATGTCCATCCAAGCGGTGTTCGCGAGCGTCTCCACCTCGACGTGTTTTCCGCGGTATGTGCTGACGAGCGGCGAGCGCACGTGCGTGCCTTTGTAGAGGCCCGCCATTATGGGGAGCCCGCGCAGCGTCGATGCCGTGCGCATCAGAATCACGTCGAACAAGCCGTCGGCGAGGCGGGCCTCGGGCGCGAACATCATGCTGCCGCCGGCCCAGCGGCCGTTGCACACGCAGAGGTTGCTGATGTCGTGTTCGCCTTCGTCTTGGCCATCGACCCGCAAACGGATCCGAGCAGGCTTGTACTTCATTTGAGCGCGAAGCACGGCCTTGAAGTACTTCGCCTTCCCCCCGCTCTTGGACGCCGACGTCGCGACGATTCGGTCGACGAGGCCACCCATTCCCATGGAGCAGATGTTGAGAAAGAAGCGCGAATCGCTATGCCCTTCGTCGTCTACATACTGCACCCATCCGACGTCGATCGGGACCGCGGGTTTGTCGCGAATGACGGCGCAGGCGCTCTCGAGCTCCTCGGCGCCCGGGATCATTCTTCGGAAGTCCCCACCGGTGCCGGCGTGAAGGATGCCGAGCGTGACCTCTTCGTTGACTCCGGATTGCATGATGCCGTCGACGACCTCGCTGTGCGTGCCGTCTCCGCCAAGGGAGATGATAGTCCGCACGCCGCGTGCGATCGCTTCCTTCCCTACGCGCAGACCGTCTCCCCGGGACTCCGTGAGTTGCAGATCTACGTCGCCGAGCGCCTCACGAATCTGCGCGCTCAGCTCGGGCCAGTTCTCACCGACGAAGCCATGTCGGGCCATGGGATTCGCAATGACTAGAGCCTTGGTCGGATCAAACATCGTAGAAGGCCTCGTACCGCATTTCGCAGCTTTGGGGTAGACTGGCGTCACGTTTGCTGTGTCGGATCTCTTCCCCCGCCTTATGCGTGCCGATTCCCGCGCCGCTCTTTTCGTTGCGAACGAGTCGTGGACGTACGCACAGCTGGCTGCTGCTGCGCTCGAGCACGTTGCCTTGCTCACGCGGGTCGGCGTTGAAGCCGGCGATCGCGTGGCCGTATGGGCGCAGCCGGATCTCTGCACCGCCGCCGCCATGATCGGGAATGCGGTGGCCGGTGTGGCAACAGTGCCGCTCAATCCGAAGCTCGGTTTGAGCGAGCTTCGCCACATTTTGGGCGACTCCGAGCCGAGGGTGGCGTTCTGCACGCAAGGCCACGAAGTGCCTCACGAGATCGCCGGGGTGCCGTCCCTTCGGGCCGCGTACGGCCCGGGCTCCGCCTCGTTGCCGGCACTTCCAATCGACGACACACCTGCGCTGATTCTCTACACCTCGGGCACCACCGGACCGCCCAAGGGCGTGGTCGTCACGCGGCGAAACATCGCGTCGAATCTCGATGCGCTCGCCGAAGCATGGGAATGGACCGAGCGGGACACGGTCGTTCACTCACTGCCACTAATTCACGCACACGGCCTGGTGCTTGGGCTTTTTGGAAGTTTGCGGGTCGGTGGCGCGCTTCACTACGTTCCTCGCTTCGCGCCTGAGAGCATCAGGGACGCGCTCGTCGATCCGCGTCACGACCGGACGATGCTGTTCGCCGTGCCTACGATGATTCATCGGCTTGCCGAGGCCGCCGAGCACGATGAGGCACTCTGCGAAGCGTTGCGCCGGCCGCGACTGCTCGTCTCCGGCTCGGCGGGGCTGTCGTTGCGAGAGCATGAGCGCATTCAAAGCTTGACGGGGCGCGGGGTGCACGAGCGCTACGGGCTAACGGAGACCCTGATCAACTGCGGGGTCCCCGCTTCCCATGTCCCCATGCCGGGCTACGTCGGACCACCGCTCCCGGGTGTCGAGTTAAAGCTGGTCGATGACCAACGCCGCGAGATCGACGCGCATGACGATCAGACGATCGGCGAAGTCGTGGTGCGGAGTGACGCTGTCTTTGCCGGGTACCTCAACCGTGACGACGCAACTGCCGCCGTCTTGGACGACGATGGTTGGTTTCACACCGGCGACCTGGCGACGCGAACCGAGGACGGCGCCATTCGCATTTTGGGCCGCCGGAGCACGGATTTGATCAAGACCGGCGGCTACCGAGTCGGCGCCGGAGAGATCGAAACGTGCTTGTTGGAGCACCCGTCGGTTCGAGAGGTGGCGGTGGTGGGAATTCCAGACGATGACCTCGGCCAACGGATCGCGGCGTTCGTCGTAGTGCGACCGGGCGAGACCGAGGACGCCACCGCGCTGACGAGGTTCGTCGCGGAGCGCCTGAGTCCTCACAAACGGCCGCGCGACGTGCACTTCACCGCGGAGCTCCCACGCAACGCGATGGGCAAGGTCCAGAAGAAGCTTCTAGGCGGTTAGAGGAAGGGCGTCTCTCGTGATGCCGCAGGCCTCGGCCACGTCGTCCCGATAGGCGCACCATGCCTCGACGGCTTGGCTCATCGCGCGAACGACGCCGACGCGGTCGTCTGCGGGAAGGTGGTTGAGCATCACTCGCCAAGCGGCTTTGCGATGCTCGCCTTCGACTGTTCGGTGCGCCTTAGTCAGCGCGAGGCATTCCACGGGAAGTCCGTAGTGTTTCGCAAGCGGGTGCTCTTCGAGCGCAGGCTGCGGACGAGGGGGCGATGCAGGATCTAGTTCGTGCCGCTCGTATGCGGTGCCCTCGATGAAGAGGGTAGAGATCGCCGCAGCGACGGCCCAACCTCGGTTCGTGGTCGCGTCATCCAAGAGCTCGCGATACGCGCGTGCGGCGGGTAGCAGTTGCACGTTTGCGAATCGCTCGACGTCCATCCCGAGTCCGCGGGGATACATCATGAACAAGTCGGGGTGCGGCTTACCGGCCGCGAGGCCTCCCGTTTCTTCTTCATAGAGGTTCTCGGCGAGCTCCCGCCGCACCTCGGCGATCGGACACTGGACATAAGCGCGTCCCACCATGATGGGAAAGTCCCGCACGTAGACCTCCCACTCGTGCTCCAGGTGAATGTGCAGCTTGTCTCTCGCCACCAGACCCCCGGTGAAGGCGGGCCAAGCCCAGTGCGTCTTTCTCTCCATCTGCTGAAGCAGCGCCTCTTGGAATTCGGCCACATCCACTCTTTCAAGGTAGAGGTTCGCCGGCTCCGTGTCGAAGTTGGCCAATACCACCGGGCCCACCCCCACCCTTCAAGACATCCGCGGCAGCGCGAGCCGAAGGCGAAGCCCGGCGCGAAGCGCCGCCAAGCCCAAGCAAAGCGCAGGGCGCGGAGGGAGGATTACGGGTGGGGTGGGCGGGTTGGATGTAACTAAGCGTCGCCTTTGAGATACGTGTAGCCGCGCAGGCTTTCTTCGTAGTGACGCATGAAGGTGCGTAACTGCGGCAACGTCATTCGACCCTGGTTGAGCGCGCGCTCGGCTTGCTTGCGAACGCGCTCCACCATCTCTTCGGGATCGTACTGCAGATAGCGCAACACCTCGTCGATCGAGTCGCCCTTGATGACGTTCGCGACGCTGTAGCCGTAGTCTTCGAGGCGGACGTGCACGGCGTTCGTATCGCCAAAGAGATTGTGCAGGTCGCCCAAGATCTCCTGGTATGCACCGCCCAGGAACATCCCGAGGAGATAGGGTTGCCCGGGTTGCACCGGATGAAGGTCGAGTGAGTGCTGCACCTCTTCGACGTCGATGAAATGATCGACCATGCCGTCCGAGTCGCACGTCACGTCCGCGAGCCGTGCGCGAACGGTGGGCTCCTCGTCGAGGCGATGAATCGGCATGAAAGGGAACAGGTGGTCCATGGCCCAAATGTCGGGCGCCGACTGGAACAGAGAGAAGTTGCAATAGTAGATTGCGCCCATGAGCTCCTCTACCGCGTTCAGCTCTTCTGGCACGTACTTCAGGCGGCGCATCGAGCGGCGAATCTTCTCGCAACAACTCCAGAACAAATGCTCGGCGCGCGCCAGATCACGAATCCCCAGATAACCGAACTTGAACAGGCTCCGCGCCTCTTCGAGTGCCTGCTGCGCGTCGTGCCACGATTCCTGCACGTTCTTGGGCTGGATGCCCTTCCAGGTCTCGTAGAATTCGTCGAGGATCCGGTGGTCGTCTTCGGAGGGTTCCGGGGGATCTTCGAAGTCGACGTGGTCCACACCCAGCGCGTCGAAGACCAACACCGATTGGTAGGCAGCGATCGAGCGCCCGCTCTCGCTGACGATGGTTGGCGGCCGCACACTGGCTTTCTCGCATGCCTCCTGGATGCCCGCGACCACGTCGTATGCGTATTCCTTTAGGTCGTAGTTCATCGAACCGCGGAAGTCGGTCTTCGAGCCGTCGTAGTCGACTGCCAAGCCGCCACCCACGTCGATGAAGCTCATCTCGCAACCCATCTTCATGAGCTCGACGTAGATTTGGCTCGCTTCGCGCATGGCGTTCTTGACGGGGATGATGCTCGAGACTTGGCTTCCGAGGTGGAAGTGAAGGAGCTTCAGGCAATCGAGCATGTCGCGCTCTGCGAGCTCGTCGACGACGTGAACGATCTCCGACATCGTCAGCCCGAACTTCGCGCGGTCGCCCGCCGAATCCGCCCAGCGGCCCATGCCTTTGCTGCTCAGCTTCGCGCGCACGCCGAGACATGGTCGAATGCCGAGCTTCTCCGATGCCCTGAACGCCAGTTCGAGCTCTTCGATCCGTTCGAGCACCACGACGACGGTGTTGTCGAACCGCTGCGCGACGAGTGCCGTCTCGAGATACGCGAGGTCTTTGTATCCGTTGCAGATGATGAAGCCGTCTTCATCTTCCATCGCGGCAAGCGTAATCAGAAGCTCAGGCTTCGAGCCCGCCTCCAAGCCGAATCGCCACGGCCTTCCCGACTCGACGATCTCATCGACGAGGTGGCGCTGCTGGTTGACCTTGACCGGAAACACGCCGCGATACTTTCCCGCGTAGCCGTACTCACGAATTGCGCTCTCGAAGCACTCGTTCAACAAGCGGATGCGATCCTGGAGGATGTTCGGGAATCGGATCAACAATGGCAGGTCGAGCCCGCGCTCGGCCAGCTGCTTCGTGAGGTCGTAGAGATCGATCGAGCGGTCCTCGGTCGGGTCCGGCCGCACCTCGACGTGACCGCCCTCGTTGATGCGAAAGTACGGCTCGCCCCAGCCTTTGATTTGGTAGAGCTTGGTGCTCTTCTTGACGCTCCACTCGCGGGGCTGGCCGTTCCCATCCATGAGGCCCCTGGGTTAGCACATCGGAGGGGGTCGCGGTCGTCCCGGCGCCATTGCTCCCGCAGCCGCGCCGTGGTAGCCGAACCCGCGAAGGGGAAGTCCTATGAAGAGCCGCTTGGTGCTTGTTCTAGTTCTCTGTTTACAGGGATTCACATGTAACGAAGACGGGGCAGAGCCCACTGCGCCGGCCCAGCAGGTGGTGGGGGAGGCCCCCCAGCAGGCCGAAGCCCCGGCGCGCGCCCCTGCCACGCCCGCGCCCGCCGTTGCACCGGCCCCGGACGGCACCACCACCTACGAGGACCTCCTTGCGTTGCTGCACCTCGCCGACGTCTACGACCCAGCAGGGCTGTTCATCGATTTCGGGACCACCGCCCGCCTCAAGTACACCATCGGGAACTGGAATAGCGGTTGGCAGGGTGAGAGTCGCGAAGGTGGCGCGCGCGTGTCGACGTTCGGTAAGACCGCCCGCCTGTATCTTCCCGCTGCCTCGAAGCAGCCGATGCGACTCCGGTTCCGCGCCAAGCCCTACGCGACCGGAGCACTCATCGTGTACGTCAATGGCAAGACCGCCGGCGAGGCCCGCGTGTCGCAGGGGGATGGGTTTCGCGAGATTGTGATCCCGATTTCCGAGACCGACATTCGTCGCGGAGAGAATTCGATCATGCTTCGTGCGACGAAGACCGCCCAGGTTCGCGGTAAAGCGCGGTCGCTCGCGGTCGACTGGTTGCGCTTCGAGCCGTCTACTGCCGAAGGCTCGGCCGAGCCTCGAGGCGTTGCGGTCGACCAAGTTTCGGCAGGCGGGGTCGACCGGCGCGCGATCGTCTTGGCGCCCCGGGCGCACGTCGACTGGTTCGTCGAAGTCCCGGAAGGCGGCACACTGGTTTTCGGCTCCAGCATCGGTTCTCAGAGCGCTGGCGCCCTGGCGTTGAGTGTCAGCAGTGACGGTTCCGCAGGGATCACCAAGCGCATCGACATTGGAGCGTCGTGGAATGATCAACAGCTCTCACTAGAGCAGCTGACTGGCGAGATCGCCCGTCTACGCTTCCGAAACGAGGGGGTGACCGACCTCGCTGTGAGCGATGTGCGCGTCGTTCGGCGTATGGGCGAAGTGTCGACGATCGACGAGCCGGCCCGCAACGTCATCGTCTTGCTCATCGATACCCTGCGCGCCAGCAAGGTGCACGCGTACTACCCGAAGACGCGGGTAAAGACCCCGACCATCGATGCGTTCGCTTTACAGGGCACGCTCTTCGAAAGGTCGCAGTCACCAGAGAACTGGACCAAGCCTGCGGTCGCGAGCGTGCTCACTTCGCTCCATCCGGCAACGCACAAGACCAAGCAAGACGCTTCGAAGCTCCCCAAGTCCGCGTTGATGCTGAGCGAGGTTTACAAGAAGGCGGGTTTCAAGACTGCGAGCTTCATTGCCAACGGGTACGTCTCGAATGCGTTCGGCTTCGATCAGGGATGGGACCACTACACCAACTACATTCGTGAAGCGCGCAACACCAATGCGCCCAATGTGTTCGGCGAGGCGGAGGGCTGGATCGAGAAGAACAAGGACGGACGGTTCTTCGTCTACATTCAGACAATCGATCCGCACGTGCCGTACGATCCTCCCGCCAAGTTTCTCGAAATGTACGACCCGCAGCCGTACAACGGTCAGGTGAAGAACCGCCGCACGCATCTGATGCTCGACGACGCCAAGAAGAACCCGAAGAAGTATGCGTTCACGAAGCGCGACAAAGAGCACATCGAGGCATTGCACGACGGGGAGATCAGCTACCACGACGAGCACTTCGGGAAATTTCTCGCGAAGCTCCGCGAGCTCGGACTGGATGAAAACACGGTCATCGTCGTGACCTCCGACCACGGCGAGGAGTTCCAGGAGCACGGGTCTTGGGGCCACGGCCACTCGGTGTACCAAGAGCTTCTCGGCGTGCCGCTCATGTTCCGGTGGCCGGGAGTAATTCCTGCCAACGCCCGCATCGGTCCGGTCGTCAGCACCATCGACATCGGACCGACGGTGCTCGAGGCGACGGGCGTTCCGGTTCCAGATCAGTTTGAAGGCCGCAGTTTGCTTGGGTTCATGCGAGGCGATTGGCCGACCGGCCCCTACGTGGCGTTCAGCGATTTCCTCGAACACCGCAGAGTGATTCGCGGTGGCGATTGGAAGATGATCATTCGCGGAAACTTGTCCCACGTCATCTTCGACCTCGGAAACGACTATTGGGAGCGAAAGGAGCTCGACGGCATGAGCCATCCTATCGCGCAGCGCTACCTGCGAACCCTGCACGGGCAGTTCCTCGGCGCGGAGAATCGCGGCCGCTGGCTCGCTTCTTCGGCCGGCTCACCCGGTAAGAAAAAGCCCGGGCTCACCGAGGAAAAGCAGGAGATGACACCGGAGCTTTGCCGTCAGTTAGTGGCGCTCGGCTATATCAGCGCGGAGTGCGACCAGCTCCTCAGCAATTGAGAGCTCGAGCGCTAGCGTCGTTTTGGTTTGGTGCCGCCAAGGCGGGCGACGAGCGTCGTGATCATGTAACCGACGCCGACCAGCCCGACCGCCATCATCACGTCGCTGAATGTGGGTGCGAAGAACTCGGTCGGGTACTTGTCCGGACCGAGCTCGGCGAGTCGCTCTGCCGTCAATGCTTGCCCTTTGAACATCTCGCCGACTTTGGGCGCCACGCCTTCCTGGAACGGCCATAGGCCAAACACCGCGCCGACGAGCAGTCCCATGAGCAGGCCCAATGTCGGTTGCTCGTAGCGCTCGAGCACGACTTTGATCAGGTTGCTGACCACCAAGATACCGATCGCGACCCCGATGCCCACGGGAAGCACGACGTCGAGAAACGGGCCTGAAGCGCTCGCCAGGTCGTTGGCCTCGAGTGCTTCTTTGAGCGCGTTTAGGGCACTCAGAACCGGTACGTACACGCCCAGCACCAACAGCAGATAGCCGCCGCTCACACCGGGAAGAATCATTGCGCTCGCGCCGGCAACTCCGGCGACGAACATCATCGCGATGCCTTCTCGGTTGGCCCCAGAGCTCGCGCCATAGATCTGCACCCACGCCAATCCCGCCATCAAGACGAGTCCGGTGATGGTGCCAACCCAGAACGGACTGGTTGCGGGCCGCGCCATCTGCCAAAGCACGGGAACGCCCCCAAGCGTCAGCCCGATGAACAGGCTGTACATGGCCCATCGGTGTTCGACGACCGCGTCTTTGACTGGGCCAGCCCCCAGGAGAATCGCAACCGCAGCGGCGATGCCCACGAGACCCAAGACGAGGAACGAGCTCTTGCGCAAGCGCAGTCCGCTTAGATCGGCCAATGCCTGGATGAACCGCGGATAGATTCCCGCTGCGAGGAGCATCGTTCCACCGCTGATACCCGGGACCAGATTAGCGAGCCCCATCAGTGCGCCACCCAACAAGCACCGCAGTCCCCATTTCGGGCTCATCGACCGGTCTGCCGCCGTGTTCATGCCGCGGGGTGTACGGCAGAACCACCACGACGCCAAACCAAGGCGTGGCCCCTCGGAAATGATAATCGCGCAGGAAGCATGGGTAGCGCGGGCCCGGGATCGGACTTAGATTCGCCTCGTGGCTCGTCTTTTCCTGCTGTTCACCGTCGTTCCGCTCGTAGAGCTATATCTCTTGATCGCCATTGGACGAATGCTCGGCCCTGTCGCGACCATCGGGTTGGTACTTCTGACGGGCGCGCTCGGCGCTTGGTTTGCGCGGCTCGAAGGCGCCCGCGTGATTCGGCGGTGGCAAGAGGCGATGGCGCGACAGAAGTTGCCCAAGGACGGCCTCATCGACGGGCTCCTGATCTTCGTTGGTGGGCTCATGCTGATTACACCGGGGATCTTGACCGACGTTGCTGGCCTTTCCATGGTCATGCCCCCAACCCGTCGCGTCATCGGAGGGTTCGTTCGAGCCTGGTTTGAGCGCCAAATCGCGACGGGTCGGGTACAAGTGTATTCGCCCGGTTACAACGGCCCACCCCGCGGTCCCCAAGACGTGATCGAAGTCGAAGGCGAGGTCATCGAGGTGGTCGCAACGTCGGACAACCCGCCCCAACTAGAGAAGTAGACAGGGCGCTTGCAGTCGGCTACCACGCCCAAATGAAAACTGCCTGGACCCTTCTGTGTTGCGTGGTGCTCGCCGCCCCGCTGACCGCCTGCAAGAGCAGCGACTCCCCACCCGCCGAGGGTGAGGCCGCCGCGGATTCGGACTCGGCTGAAACCGCTGAAGCCACCAAGGACGAAGTCGTCGTGCAAGACATCGTGGCTAAAGGTACTACGCCCGACAGCATTCCGGCTCCTCCCGATGTTGCCGCAGCACCGGAGAACGCCCCGAGCAGTGAGTCGGGTCTCGCGTGGACCGTGTTGCAAGAAGGTACCGGCGACAAGCATCCGAGCGGAGCGGACATCGTCACCGTGAACTACACCGGTTGGACGACCGACGGCCGCATGTTCGACAGCTCGACGAAGCGAGGGAAGCCTGCGGAGTTTCCGCTCAATCGCGTGATCAAGGGTTGGACCGAAGGTGTGGCGCTAATGGTCAGCGGTGAAAAGCGCCGTTTTTGGATTCCGGGTAATCTTGCCTATGGTGAGGCGACCCCGAACGATCCGCACGCTGCCATGGGTCCGCCACGCGGCACTCTGGTGTTCGATGTCGAGCTCCTCAGCTTCAAGGAAGCGCCGAAGCCACCCGACACGCCGAAGGACGTCGCCAAGATTCCGAAGAACGCAAAGAAGACCAAGTCCGGCATCGGCTCGCGCGTGCTGACGAAGGGCACCGGCAAGGAGCATCCAACAGCTACGAGCGTGGTGACGGTGCATTACTCGGGATGGACGACGGACGGGAACATGTTCGACAGTTCCATCGTGCGTGGAACCCCTACGACGTTCGGCTTGAATCAGGTCATCCCCGGCTGGACAGAGGGCCTTCAGCTCATGGTCGTCGGCGAGAAACGACGGCTCTGGATCCCCGAGAAGCTTGCGTACGCAGGCCGACCAGGGCGCCCCGCGGGGATGCTGGTCTTCGACGTCGAGCTGATCAGCATCAAGAACTAGCCTCGAGCGCGTTGCCATCTCTCCGCAATCGCGGAGCTTGCGGCAAAATAGATCCAAAGTGCCGCCTCACGCGTCATCAGGGCACATGAGGAGCATTTTATGAAGCAAGCAATCGCTGTCTTGGGTCTGTGCGTGGCCATGGCTTGGCCGACGACGTCGCGCGCGTTCTGTGGGTTCTACGTGAGTGGGGCCGACGCATCTCTTTACAACAACGCGACGATGGTCGTGATGATGCGCGAGGGCACGCGAACGGTGCTGTCGATGCAGAACAACTACCAGGGACCACCCGAGGACTTCGCGATGATCGTCCCGGTGCCGGTCGTTCTGCAGGAAGACAACGTGAAGACGCTGCCGCCTGAGATTTTTTCGCGAGTCGACAAGCTCGCGGCGCCGCGGTTGGTCGAGTACTGGGAGCAGGACCCGTGTCGCGAGTTGGTGGTGTACGAGATGGCCGCTGGTGCGCCGTCCGCGCGCCGAATGAAGTCTGCAGCGGCCGAGGATTCCGATGCCAAGTACGGCGTGACGATCGAGGCGCAGTTCAAGGTTGCGGAGTACGACATCGTCATCTTGAGCGCGAACGATTCCGGCGGGCTCGACAAGTGGCTTCGCAAGAACCACTACAACATCCCGAAGGGCGCCAAAGAAGTACTGCGCCCCTATGTCGAGCAGGACACGAAGTTCTTCGTCGCGAAGGTCGACTCGAAGAAGGTGAAGTTCCGCGACGGCAAAGCGCTTCTCTCCCCGCTGCGATTTCACTACGACGCACCGACGTTCACGCTTCCGGTGCGGCTTGGCCTGCTCAATAGCTCCGGCAAGCAGGACTTGATCGTGCACATTCTCGGCAAGCGCCAGCGCTACGAGGTCGCGAACTACAAGAACGCGTCGATTCCGACCAACATCCGCGTCGAGAGCAGCGTTCGGAAGAGCTTCGGGGCGTTCTATGATGCGCTATTCGAGCGCACGATTGAGAAGAATCCGGGTGCGGTCGTGACCGAGTACGCCTGGGATGCGACGACCTGTGACCCCTGCCCGGAGCCGCCTCTGACGCAGGATGAGCTGGCGACTCTCGGTGGGGATGTGATCGTTCCGGCGGAGCAGGATCCGTACTCGGACATTCCCGGTGTCGTTCCGCAGCGTAGGCGGCGACCGTCATGGCAGCCGTCCGGCTTTGTGCTGACGCGCTTGCACTATCGCTATGACAAGGACGGGCTCGACGAGGACCTCGTGTTTCGCGCCGCCGGTCCGATCGTGGGCGGCCGTGGCATGCCGGACCAAAAGGGGCAGCTCGGGGAACGTCGAGCGCAGGCCTCGAGTGTGAACAACTTCCAGGGACGATATGTGATGCTGAATCCCTGGGAGGGCGACGTCAGCTGCGAAAATCCGCAGCGTGGAACGTGGGGTGGTCCGCCGAATGGCCCGATGCCTAGGCCGTTCGCAGCGGGGAACACCGCGCTACGAGGCACGGTGACGAAGACCCTGAGCAGCCAGCTTCCAACTTTGATTCAAACCGACATTCCCGAGCTCGACCTCGAGGCCGGCACGGTGGAACTCGCTCCGAAGAGCAAACCTGATCCGGGTGAAGGGCAGGGCGGTCCGAGTGGCGACGCGAGCAGTTCGGATGGCTGCAGTGTGAGCGCAGCCAATAGTGCCGCCTTCGGTTGGATTGCGCTCATCATCGTTGCTATGTGGCTGGCCAGGAGACGCACAGCTCAATAGCTCATGGCAGAATTCATCTTCACGATGAAGGGGGTTACGAAAGTTCATCCCCCGGACAAGAAGATCATCGAGGACCTCTATCTTTCGTTCCTCCCGAACGCGAAGATAGGGGTCATTGGTGTGAACGGCAGCGGCAAGTCGTCGCTCCTGCGCATCATGGCGGGGGTCGATGACAGCTTCACCGGGGAGGCGTGGATTCGTCCTGGCGCGAAGGTAGGCTACCTGTCCCAGGAGCCGGATCTCGGTGACGCGAAGACCGTCTTGGAGGCGGTCGAGGCGGGCGTTTCTTCCGTACGCGCGATTCTCGACGAGTTCAACGAGCTCAGCATGAAGCTTGGCGAGCCGATGAGCGACGACGAGATGGCGAAGCTGCTCGACAGGCAGGGAGCACTTCAAGACAAGATCGACGCGGTCGATGGCTGGAATCTGGAGAGCACGCTCGAGATCGCGATGGACGCACTTCGCCTGCCCCCACCCGATGCCGACCCGAAGCTGTTGTCGGGTGGTGAGAAGCGCCGGGTCGCGCTTTGCCGCTTGTTGCTGGAGAAACCTGAGCTCTTGTTGCTCGACGAGCCGACCAACCATCTGGACGCCGAGTCGGTCGCTTGGTTGCAGGGATATCTTCAGAAGTATCCCGGCTGCGTGATCCTCGTCACCCACGACCGGTACTTCCTGGACGAGATCGTGGAGTGGATACTCGAACTCGATCGTGGCGAGGCGCATCCTTTCCAGGGCAACTACTCTCAATGGCTCGAGGCCAAGGACGCGCGCCTTGCCCAAGAAGACAAGAAAGACAGTTCTCGCAAGCGTCGGATCGCCCGGGAGCTCGAATGGGTGCGTTCGTCACCCAAGGCAAGACAGGCCAAGAGCAAGGCGCGCATCACTGCTTTCGAGAGCCTCGTCGCCGACGCTGCGAAGGCCCGCACCGATGCGAACGAAATTCGGATTCCTCCGGGGCCGCGGCTCGGCACGCAGGTATTCGAAGTCAACGGCGTGAGCAAAGCCTACGGCGACAAGCTCCTTTTCGAAGACTTGAGCTTCATCGTGCCGCGCGGGGCGATCGTTGGCATCGTCGGGCCCAACGGCGCAGGAAAGACGACGTTGTTCCGAATGCTGGTTGGCGAAGAGACGCCCGACTCGGGGACGATCATCACGGGTGACACCGTGGTGCTCTCGTATGTCGACCAGAGCCGCGACGCGCTTGGCGACGGCAACAATGTCTTCGAGGAGATCACCGGCGGCGCGGACGAGATCAACATCGGTGGCGGCACGGTGAAGTCACGCGCCTATGTCGGATGGTTCAACTTCCGCGGGAGCGATCAGCAGAAGCCGGTCAACGACCTCTCCGGCGGCGAGCGAAACCGAGTCCACTTGGCGAAGCTCCTCAAGAGCGGCGGCAACGTGCTGCTCCTCGACGAGCCCACCAACGACATCGACGTAGAAACCCTACGCTCGCTCGAAGAAGCCATCCTGAGCTTCCCGGGCTGCGCCCTAATCATCAGCCATGATCGCTGGTACCTAGACCGAATCTGCACCCACATCCTCGCCTTCGAAGGCGACAGTCGAGTCATCTGGCACGAAGGCTCCTACGCCGACTACGCCGCTGACCGCAAAACCCGCCTAGGCACCGAAGCCGACATCCCCCACCGAATAAAATACCGAAAATTCTCCCGCTAACCCGGGGACAGGATCAGGGTCCCTAAGTACCTGGAATCAAGCGCTTTCTGAGCGAAGGATCCCAGCGGCGTGTCCGCGAGCCGTTGGGATTTTCTGCGGAGAAGCCAAGTGGTTTCCACGGGTTACGGGGGTAGATCCTGTCCCGTTGTGGCGGCTATTAGGTGGGTGGTGATTTCTGGTTCTAGGGCGGAGTGGCCGGATTTTTGGGCGATTATTAGCGTGCTGTTGGGGCACGCTTGGTGGAGTTGGTAGGCGCTTTCGGGGGGGCAGACGATGTCGTAGCGGCCTTGGACGATCACCATGGGGATGTGCTCGATGCGGTGTGCGTTTTGGAGGAGATAGTTGTCTTCTTGGAAGAAGCCGCCGTTGATGAAGTAGTGGCATTCGATGCGCGCAAATGCTTCCGCGAACGTTTCGTCGCCCGTGCGTTTGATTAGCTCCGGGTCGGGGACGAGTCTGCTCGTGCTGCCTTCCCACATGCTCCAAGCCCGGGCGGCTCGGATACGCTCCGTTCGGTCGTTGCTGGTCAGGCGGCGATAGTAGGCGCCCACCATGTCGTCCCGCTCGTCTTGCGGGATCGGCTCTAGATAGCCTTGCCAAGCTTCAGGGAAGATTCGGCTCGCGCCTTCTTGGTAGTACCATTGAATCTCGCGGCGCCGCAGAAGGAAGATCCCGCGCAGCACCATCTCGGTGACGCGATCGGGATACTGTTGCGCGTACGCGAGGGCGAGTGTGCTTCCCCACGAGCCACCGAACAGCTGCCAGCGCTCGATGCCGAGGTGCGCGCGGATTCGCTCCATGTCCTCGACCAAGTCCCAGGTCGTGTTGTTCCGGAGCTCCGCATGCGGAGTGCTGCGGCCGCAGCCTCGCTGGTCGAAGAGGATGATGCGATACACGGCTGGATCCCAGAACCTCCGATGCACCGAGCTCGACCCCCCGCCGGGCCCTCCGTGGACGAAAATGGCCGGCTTTCCCTCCGGATTACCGCATTGTTCGAAGTAAACCGAGTGAACCGAGTCGACGCGAAGGCGCCCGGAGTCGTACGGCTCGATTTCTGGAAACAGCCCTGCCATCAGGAGCGACCATCACAGCACGTTCGCTGACTGGCGCAACCGATGACAATGGCTATCTTGCCGCCCGGGCATGAGCCAAAATCAATACCAGAGGCGGCGTACCTTCGCGATCATCTCGCATCCGGATGCTGGCAAGACGACGTTGACCGAGAAGCTCTTGCTTTACGGAGGCGCCATTCATGCGGCTGGCGCGGTCAAGTCCCGCAAGGCAAAGCGGTCCGCGGTCAGCGACTGGATGGCCCTCGAAAAGCAACGAGGCATTTCGGTCACGTCCTCGGTCCTGCAGTTCGAGCACGACGACATTCGTTGGAACCTGCTCGACACGCCTGGCCACAACGACTTCAGCGAAGACACCTACCGAACCCTCATGGCGGCCGACTGCGGGATCATGATCCTCGACGCCGCACGGGGCGTCGAGCAGCAGACCCGCAAGCTCTTTCACGTGTGCCGCATGCGAAACACACCGGTAGTCACGTTCATCAACAAGATGGATCGTCCGGCCCGGGATCCCTTCGCGCTGATGAGTGAAGTGGAGGATGTGCTCGGCGTCAGCACGGTGCCTTTCACGTGGCCGATTGGAAGCGGCGATCTGTTCCAAGGCGTCTACGATCGCATCAACAAGCTCGTCATTCAGTTCGAGCGGTCGGCCGAAGGCCAGGCGAAGCGCGCGACGATGAAGGTCACCGGGCTGGACGACCCTGAGCTCGAAACGCTGCTCGGCGAAGAGCCCGCTCAAACCCTGCGCGACGAGGTGGAGCTTCTCGACGGGGCCGGGGAAGAATGGGACGAAGAACGATTCCTCGCCGGTGAAATCACGCCGGTCTTCTTCGGTAGCGCCCTCACGAACTTCGGGGTCGAGCCCTTCCTTCACTCGTTCAAGGGCCTGTGTCCCCCGCCTGGCGAGCGGGAGGCAGCCGGCGATGTCACCGTCAGCCCCGCAGACGACCGCTTCAGCGCGTTCGTCTTCAAGATCCAGGCGAATATGGACCCGTCACACCGAGACCGCATCGCGTTTGCTCGCATCTGCTCCGGGAAGTTTGAAGGCGGCATGCGCGTTCACCACTTCCGACTCGGCAAGGAGATTCGCCTCAACCGCGCCGAACAGTTCTTCGCTCAAGAGCGCCAGAGCGTGATGGAAGCGTTCGCGGGCGATATCGTAGGTCTGTACGACCCGGGGCTCTTTCGCATCGGCGACACGCTATCGACGAACGGCCCGATGAGCTTCGATGCGGTGCCCTTATTCTCTCCAGAGCATTTCGGGAGATTGCAGCTTCTGGATCCGCTCAAGCGCAAGCAGCTTCAAAAAGGAATCCAGGAGCTGTCCGAGGAAGGCACCGTTCAGCTCTTCGTGGAGCCGGGGCGCGAAAAGGACCCGGTGTGCGGCGTGGTCGGTCGCCTGCAGTTCGACGTGCTCATGTTTCGACTCGAGCATGAGTACGGCGCTAGAGTTACGTTCGACCTCCTCCCTTATCAGCACGCGCGTTGGGTCGATGGCGGGGCGACGTGCGCCGAGCTGAAAGCCAAGCGAATACCATTGGCAGTGCTCGATCGCGACAATCGCACCGTCGCGCTGTTTCGGGACGAATGGGAGCTCGGCCGCGCGGAGCGAGACAACGAGAATTGGACGTTCCATGAGACCGCCCCGATAGTGGCAGATGCGTGAATACCAGGGTGTCGGTCGCGTCCAACGGCGGCATACTTAGACGTAAGAGGGGAACGAGCGAATGATGAAGAACGCCACCAGAGTCAGCGCGATCTTGGCCGTGTGCATGGCGGTTCCTGCGATCTCCCACGCCGATGCCACGACCTTTCGCGTGCGCGACGACGGCAAGAGCCGGGTGACGTTCGTTTCAGATGCGCCGCTCGATACGATGATCGGGAAGAGCTCGAAAGTCACCGGGAGTGTGACCGCCGACCCGGCGGACATCACCAAGACCACGGGTTCGTTCAGCGTGCCGGTCGTGTCTCTGGACACCGACAACGAGCTGCGTGACGAACATCTTCAGGGCGACGGCTGGCTCGATGCAAAGAGGAACCCCAAGATTCACTTCGAGATCACCGAGGTCATCCCGGGCAAGAGGGGCTCGCGAGAGCTCAAGAAAAACAAGGACACCAAGGTTCAGGTGAAGGGAAAATTCACCGCCCACGGAATCACCAAGCCCGTCCTCGCGAATGGGACGGTGAGGTGGTCCGATGGCTCGCTTCACATCAAGGCCAAGTTCACCGTCACCCTCGAGGACCATTTGATTTCGGTGCCGTCGATTGTCCGGCTCAAAATCGCGAATGAGATCGCCGTGGCAGTCGACCTACACGCCGTCGCGAAGTAGCTCCGCTACACGAGCCCCGCCCGCTCCAGCAACGGATCGAGCTCAGGGCTCCGGCCCATGAAGTCCCGGTACAGCTTCTCCGCCTCTTCGCTATTTCCTTTCGACAGAATTGCCTCGCGGAACGCGCGTCCGACTTCGGGATTGGTGATGCCTTCCTTCTTGAACCGGGTGAACGCATCGGCGTCGAGCACTTCTGCCCACTTGTAGCTGTAGTAACCGGCCGCATATCCGACCGGGTGGGCGAAGAGGTGGCCGAAGCCTGCGAGCATCGCGTAGTCGTCCGGCAGTTTCGTCGACGAATGCCTCTGCAGAATCTCTCGCCCGTAAGCCATCACGTCGCCGTCACGGGCCGAGTCGTAGTCTTGGTGGAGCGCCAAATCGGCCGCTGCAAACCCCAGTTGCCGCATCTGTGCGTTGGCGGCGCGATACGTCCGCGCGCGCGCCATCTTCTCATAGAGCTCGTCGGGAATCCGCTCGTTGGTTTCATAATGCGCCGCGAACAGGTCGAGCCCGCTCCGCTCCCAGCACCAGTTCTCCATGATCTGCGACGGAAGCTCGACGAAGTCCCACGCGACATTCGTTCCCGCAAGGCTTCGGACGCTCACCCGGCTGAAGCAGTGATGAAGGAGGTGCCCAAACTCGTGAAAGAGCGTCTCGACCTCGCGATGCGTCAACAACGCGGGCTTGCCACCGACAGGCGGACTGACGTTCGCGCAAAACAAACCCAGGTGAGGCGGAGGGTGCTCGCCTCGATAGGCGGCGCTGACGAGCGAGTTCATCCACGCGCCGCCCCGCTTGTTCTCACGTGGAAACAGGTCGACGTAGAACGCGGCGATCATCGTGCCGTCCGGGTTCCGGATGGCATAGGATTTGACCTCGCTGTCCCACGCAGCGGCGTCTTGCTCCACGATCTCAATTTCGTAAAGGGCCTGCGCCGTTGCGAAGAGGCCTTCGAGCACCCGGTGTAGCGGGAAGTAGGGCCGCAGCTCTTCCTCGTTGAAGTCGTACTTCGCCTGTCGTTGCTTTTCCGAGTAGTACGCTGCGTCCCACGGCTCGAGCGCAGACGCTGCCTCGTCTTCAATGTCGTTTCGGAAGTCCTGAAGCTCCTGGTTCTCTCGGTCGAACGCGCCCTGCGTTCTCGTGCGAAGGTCGTCGATGAATGCCTTTGCGTTCGCGCCGACCTTGGCCATCCGGTCTTCGGTCACCAGATCGGAGAAATCCCCGTACCCGAGGAGCTCGGCCTTGGCACCGCGGAGCTCGAGGACTTGTGCGATGATCCGCCGGTTGTCGCGCTCCCCTGAAACCGCCCGCGTGTTGTATGCCCGCCAAACCCGTTCGCGGATGCTCGGATCGTCCAAGTAGGTCAACACGGGAATCATGCTCGGGGCGTGCAACGTGAAGCGCCAGCCTTCGACGCCCTTCGCGCTCGCGTTCTCCGCTGCGGCTTGCTTCGCGCTATCCGGCAAACCAGCGAGCTTGCTCTCATCCGTGACAATGAGCTCGAACGCGTTCGTCTCATCCAACACGTTTTGAGAGAACTCCGTCGTCAGCTTCGTGAGGTCGACCTCGATCGTTTGCAACTTCGCCTTGTCCTGTGCGCTGAGCTCCGCGCCGTGCCGTCGAAAGTCGTCCAGCGTCTTGTCCAAGAACCGCTTCTCGGTGGGAGGCAGCGCGCGCGCTTCGTCCGTCTCCGCGAACGCCCGCACCGCCTGATAAAGCCCGTCGTTCATCGCGAGCTCCGACCAGAACGCGCTCACTTTCGGATGCGCTGCGTTGTAGGCGGCGCGCAGCTCATCGTTCGTCGCGACACTTTCCAGATGGCCGACCACCGTCATGGCGCGTTCGAGCATCTCGGTCGCTTCTTCCAGCGCGCCGAGTGTATTCGCGTAGGTTCGGGGCTTGTCGTTCGCAACGATTGCGTCGACCGCGGCTTGCGACTTCGCTAGCAGCGCATCGACTGCGGGTTCCACGTGTGTGGCCTCGATTTCGTCGAAAGGAATCTCGAATCCGAGTTGGATCAACGGGTTACGCATCGGTGAAGCCTAGCAGCGGGACCGGGTTTGCGCGGCTCCCTACCAAATGGTAGAGAGCCAGGTCGGGCGGCAGGGACTCCACCGCACCGGCGAGCTGGGAGAATCGATATGGCGGTACCTTCGCGTTACATCCTCCATCAGGGGCCGATGCTTGGCGCCCTTGCTCGCGCGGCTTTCGTCGCCGTCAAGAGCGCCTCCGGACAGCCCAACAAGGCGCCGGCCCAGGTTCCAGGTCCTATCGTCTCGGCAAAGATTCCTGCGCGGCCGGCCGATCTCGTCAGCGACTACGTTCGTCACGTGGGAGGCGACCCTGCGTGGTATCGGGGGCAGGTTCCCGCGCATTTGTTCCCGCAATGGGTTTTCCCGCTACAAGCCCGCGGAATAGAGGGTCTTCAGTACCCGATTCAGCGCGTCCTCAATGGCGGCAGTCGCCTCCAAATGAACGCGCCGCTCCCGCTCGGCGAGCCCTATGAGCTCAAGGTGCAGCTCCTCGACATCGACGACAACGGACGCCGCGCGGTGATCCACCAGCGCGCGACCACGTCGACCTCCACCCACCCCGAGGCGGTCGTGGCGGACGTATACGGGATCGTCCCCCTCGGTGGCGGAGACAAGTCCGCTAAGCGCAAGGATGACCGTCCGCGGGTGCCGGTCATGGCCAAAGAGCTCGCGCGTTGGAAGCTCGGCACGCACGTAGGTCTCGAGTTCGCAAAGCTCACCGGCGACTTCAATCCGATTCATTGGATTCCGCCTGCTGCTCGCGCTAGTGGTTTCCGCAATGTCATCAATCACGGGTTCTCCACGATGGCGCGCGCCATCGAAGGGTTGAACCGGTCGCTCTTTTCCGGTGACGTGAGCCGGCTCGAAGCGATCGACGTAAAGTTCACGAAGCCGCTCGTGCTTCCTGCCAAGGTCGGTCTCTACATCGACGACGACAGAGTGTTCGTTGGCGACGCGCCTGGC
>JAFDAJ010000376.1 GCA_019313915.1 Deltaproteobacteria bacterium | reverse complement strand
CGTCACCGCGTGCGCGCGGAACCGGTATACCCAGGCGCCGACCACGCCGGGTGACGACCCTTCCTTTTCGGCACCGGAGCGCATCATCCCTCGGGGTGTCGAATCCGATCCTCCCGAGGCGCTCAAGTTGCTTCCGGGCGATGTGGTCCAGCTCACAACCGTGTCGGCGAGGACACAAGTGTTCGACGGCCTGATCGTCGATGCGATGGGTCTGCTCCACGTCCCGCTGGCAGGCGATATTCAGGTCGGGGGCATGACGCTCACCCAGTCCGAGAAGGCGATCGAGAGGGGCCTCCGACACTACGACCGGTTCGTTCGGGCCAACCTGATCATCAGCAGGCTCGACGGCCACACCGCGGCTGTCGTGGGGGCGGTGACGACGCCGGGTCGGTTCGAGGCGCGCCCGGGTATGCGGTTGGCCGACCTGCTGGCACTGGCCGGCGGCGCCGCGACGGCCGAAGTCCACCGGGTACCGAGTTTACTGGGTAATCTGGACCTGGCCCGCCTCGTCCGAGACGGCGAGACGCTCCCCGTCAGCGTGTTGCTGGCCAGACAGGGCGACCCGAAGCACAACATTCGCATCCGCCCGGGCGATCAGCTCTACGTTCCGCCCGTCACCGACCAGATGATCATGGTGTTGGGCGAAGTCGCGATACCGCAGCCGACGGCGTACCGGACGGGCATTCGTTTGACGGAGGTGCTGGCGCGCGCAGGGGGGATTGTCAGCGAACGTGGCGACCGCAAAGACATTCGCATCGTCCGGGGGTCTCTGCGCGAACCACAAGTCTATACGACCAACCTCAAAGCGCTGATGGGTGGCAAGGCTACGGACGTCGAGCTCGCCCCAGGCGACATCGTGTACGTGACCAAGGCCTGGTACGCGAGCACAGCTGACGTGCTCAACGCGCTGGCACCGATCCTCTCGCTCGCGAATTCCGTTGCGATCCTTGCCCTCGCCGGCGCCGTCGGCACCAGGTAGATGCATCAGCCGGTCTTTCAACGTCTGCTTGGCGCGCACGTAGAGACCGAGGAAGTCGACCCGCACTTGGTTGATGGCGGGCTCTTGAAAGCCGAACAGGAAGCAGTCGAAGGCGCCGCGCAGACGCGCATCGAGCAGTTCACCGCAGGCCGAGTCTGCAGCCGGATTGCGCTTGGGCGCCTCGGCGTCGCCGCGACGACGCCTGTTTTGAGGGGTGAGGATCGAGCTCCGATTTGGCCCCCGGGTTTCGTCGGCACCATTACGCATACCGACACGTGGTGCGCGGCCGCGGTGGCTCGGGTCGAGGACGTTCGATCGATCGGGATCGACTTGGAACCCGCGACACCTCTGAAAGAGTCGCTGTGGCGCAGGGTCTGCACGCCCAAGGAGCGGGAGTGGTTGCACGAGCTTCCGGCGCCAGGTCTCACCGGTAAAATCCTCTTCAGCGCGAAGGAGTCGGTCTACAAGTGCCAGTATCCGATCACCACGAACTTCCTCGGGTTCCATGCCGTCGAGGTCGAGATTGGCGAGGGTTCGTTTCGGGCTGTCTTCCAACAGCAATCTGGCGAGTTCCACCCAGGAGATGTGATGTCGGGGCGCTACCTGGTTGAGGAGGGGCTGGTGGCGACCGCGTGTGAGCTCCCTCGATGACAGCCGAAGACCTCACGGTGGTCATCGACGTTCCGCGATGGAGCTTCATCAAGCGCGACGATGCCGGCGCGGTCGATTTCGTTTCGCCCGTCCCGTGCCCATTCAACTACGGTCACGTGCCAGGCACGTTGGCTGACGACGGTGACGCGCTCGACGCAGTGGTGCTCGGGCCGAAGCTGTCCCTCGGAAGCACCGCCGAGGTCGTCGCTAGAGCGCGGGTAAATTTCATCGACGCTGGACGTTCTGATCCCAAGTGGATCTGTGCCGATGCCCCGCTGAGCGGGCTCGAGCGGTTGCAGATCGCTGGGTTCTTTCGCTGCTATGCGGTGGCAAAGCGCCTGATCAACCGGGTTCGCGGGAAGCGAGGGGCGACGCGCTACCTCGGCTGGATCTAACGGCTCCTGTCGTGCACACTCACTCGCTCACTTGAGTGAGTCGATCGACATACGGATCTTGTCATCAAGCTCGTCTTCACTGGGGTCAGTGGACGCGGACGCCTGGGACAACCTGGTCGGCGACGACGACCCGTTCGTCGAGCATGCCTTTCTGTCGTTGCTCGAGAAGAGCGGGTCGGT
>JAFDAJ010000375.1 GCA_019313915.1 Deltaproteobacteria bacterium | reverse complement strand
CCAGGTCATCTTCTTCAAGGAACAGAAGGACCTCGACAACTTCATAGGCGGCAACTTCGAGTTCAACGCGCAGGTCTCGGCTGTCGCCTTGACGGCGGGTGCATCGGCGGACGCCGGGTACAGCCACGGTGTGGCGGTCTTTACGATGGCCAAGGGAGGACTGATGTATGAGGCATCGGTCGGCGGCCAGAAGTTCGGTTTCGAGGCCTACTGAGTCCTTGACACGCCGGGTGCGGTGGCCGCGGTCACCGCACCCAACAGCTCCTCCACGACAGCTCCCGGTCGCTCGGCGTGCATCACGGCGCCGAGAACCGCTGCAACCGATAGTCAGCTGGCATGCATCGAGCTTACTTCGCCAACTCAACGTCGTTCAGGATGAAGGTCTTATTGAAGAGGGGCTCCTCGGGTCCGTAGAATCGGAAGAGCAGATACGGCACCTTGCCCGCGGTCGGGATCCAGTTGTTCTCATATCCTTTGGGTGCTTTGGGCCCGACATACAGCGTTACGCTACCGTCGTCGTTCAGCTTCATCTTGTCCCGGTCGCGGGACGAGAGCCCCGGCCGCGCTTCCGGCGTATAGATGAAGGCCCAGGTCGCCATGTCGTAAACGGTGAGCGACCAGAACTTGTTGACCGGCACCTTTTCGGGCACGGTCAGCTTGTACGTCTTGCCCGCCTCGAACACGTTGCCGTCACTGTCCAAGGGCGTATCGACGTACATGGTGGCAGGGCGCTCCGCGACTTTGGCCGGGAAGTAGATCACGTTGAACCAGTTGCGGTTTGCCCGACTGTCGTAATCGAGCATTCCTTCCCAGTCCCAGCTAAAGCCCCGGTTGGGATCGCTGTAGAAGACATCCCGCCACTTCCGGTTTGGCCAGTACAGCTCGTCCGGCGCTCCGGCAAGATAGCGCTCCATCATGTAGTGGTATCCATCGCTCGCTGCCTGGCGGAAGATCTTCTTGGTCTTCTCGTCCGGATTGTAGGGCTGGCCTTTCTCGATACCGATTGTCTTCAGCATCCCCATCATGACTTTGTCGCGCTCGCGGATCGGCCCTGCATTGATGATCTCGTGGAGATCCTCAAACCAGCGCTCATCGTAACGCGGCAGGGTCGACCACTGGGTGTTGAGCGGGTCCACGAATCTGGTCGGCTTCGGGTTCGGCAGTTCCGACAGGTAGTACATCTTGATGCTCTTGGACAACGCGTAGGCGTCTTCCGGTGTGCCCTTGGGCAACGGTATGGAACGGAAGGCAAAATCAAGAATGTAGCTGGTACTTTTTACCTGGATGTAGCCGGAGGGCACCTCACCTGTATAGCCCGGAGGGGTCAGGAGGATCTTGGCGCCCTCACCCTTGTCGACTCCGATAGGACCAATGTCGGCAATGGTTACGAACCAGTCGTCCGCGACCTGTCCAAATAGGATGGCCTTGTCCGTCGCTTTCGGCACCTCGAGGACCACCGGTCCTTTGCGTAGGTCCGTGGTCGACGTCACGTAGGGTGACGTGTTGTTGGGCGTAAGTGTCTCAAGAAGCGGCTTGGCGCCAGCGGACCAGGCACAGATGACGTTGTCGCCCGCGCCGATCTCAATCGAAGCACGACGCATACCGTACTTGATCATGGCCGGCATCGACCAGACGACTGCCTCGAAAGCGCGTTGATAGGTGACCTGGTCGGCAAAGTTCTGAACGGATGGCTCAGACCCCATAGGCGGTTGCCCGCCGCGCGGTTCCGTCGGCATCTCCTGCGCCAGTACCGAGGCTGTTATGCTGACCGCCATGACCGCGGCTAAGGCTGCTGTGATTATCCTTCTCGTTCTTTTCACGCTTCACCCCCTCATTCGTCTTGGCGTTCAGGTTCGAGGATGCGAGCTCTTGTGCAGCTAACGGTCGGCGCCTGAGCTGCGCGCCGGCCAAGTTTGATTGTCCTTCATGTTCACCGCGTCTGCTCCAGACGCATGTTGGGCGCCACAACGTATTAGGGAAGCAGTTGATCGCTTCGGAACACGAGATAGAGAAGTCCCCATAAGCCAAACACCAGATAGGCTCCCAAGAATACCCAATACTCGGGACCGGGTATCAGTTGGTACCCAGGAACTCCTCTCAAGAACACGAGCAAGGCAGCTGCTGTCAGGGACCAGTACGCCGACACTCCCATCACGGCTGCTGTTGTAAAGAGAGCCCACCGCTTCTTCAAGAGCAGACCAACCAAAGAAAC
>JAFDAJ010000374.1 GCA_019313915.1 Deltaproteobacteria bacterium | reverse complement strand
CGGGCGAAGCTTGGGGCCAGATTCTAGGCGACGTGGCGGGCATGCCCCCGTTTCTGGTCACCCACCTCAAGGCGGTCGCCGAGGATCACAAGAACGGCATCTTCAGTGCAGAGAGCGACGTGGTCGAGCACATCGGGGGTCAGCCGCCGCAATCTCTAGCCGCCTTCATTCGTGAAAACCGCGAACTGTTTGGCGTTGCCCAGCAGGAGAGTCGAGCATGACCAGTCCAACACATCGACGCCCTACGGCCTTGGTCACAGGTGGCTCCAAAGGTATTGGCTTGGCCTTGGCGCGCGAGTTCGCCCGCAACGGCTACGACCTGTTGCTCGTCGCGCGAAAGAAGGAAGCCTTGAAGAAGGCCGCGACCGAGATTGAAGACGCAAGTGGCGTCGCTGTGAGAACCTACGCCATCGATCTTGCGGGGCCGGACGCGCCGGAAGAGCTGTTCCACTACGTGCACGAAGCTGGCATTCATGTCGACGCTCTCATCAACAACGCGGGCTTGGGCGCACACGGCGCTTTCGCCCAGAGCGACCGTAGCCGCACCAATGCAATGCTGGGCCTCAATGTCGTGAGCCTAACTTCTCTGACGCACCTCTTTCTCAAACCGATGCTCGCGCGTGGCGAAGGTCGAATCATCAACGTGGCGTCGGTGGTGGCCTACTTCGCGGGCGGCCCCCAATGGGCTGCCTACGTGGCCTCCAAAGCATACGTTCTGTCTTTCAGCAGGGGCTTGGCAGCAGAGCTTCGCGGCACGGGCGTCACTGTCACGGCCTTGGCCCCGGGATCAACCGCCACCGACTTCGTTGCTGACGCGGGAGTCGGCAGCACACGGGTGTACCGCTGGCTGCCGAAGGTGTCCGTCGAGCGTATCGCAAGGACCGCCTACCGTTCCGCGATGAAGGGCCGGACCACCGTGGTTCCCGGCGACCCGGTCCTCGACATCGTCGACCGGCGCGTCGCCGTCACCAGACCCTATCAAGGACACCGTCGAATGACCCTCACCTTCCCGGCATTCGAACAGGTCGGCTCGATCATATGGATCGTGGCAGGCGCCGGGAAGACTTCGATGGTCGAGCGCCTGCTCGCCGCCGACCCAACGATCCCTGCCGGACGGGTACCCCAGCATCGAGCCGTCCTAATCACCAACTAGATCACACATCCACAACCACACGTGTGGCTTAGGGTAAGCCCGAGCGCGCGGTCACCGCGCCAGCGATCTCGTGGTTCCACGAGATTTAGTGGAGGAGCCAAAGGTCATCGAAGGCTCCAACGAGCTGCTCGGGGCCACGATTCTCGGCATTCAGGGCGACGAAGCGATCCACACGATTGCGGCTCTCATGTACGCAGGAGCGCCGTACGAGACGCTCCGCCGTTCGGTGCACATTCACCCGACCGTGGCCGAGTTGCTTCCAACAGTCGTGGGTGCGCTCGAACCATTCGAAGTTGGCGCTCCGTCATAGACGGAGCTTATAGTCCCCTAAGGAGGAACTGACTCATGTCCGATGCACCCTGCTTCATGATTGCCAATTTTCGCATCCACGATGCCGACACCTACCGGAAGTACGAAAAGGGGTTCTTTCAGATCCTGAAGCGCCACGACGGGGAGTTTTTCACGTACGACGACAACAGCGACACGCTCGAGGGCGCGTCACCGCCTCCAGGTCGTATCGTGATCTTCAAGTTCCCTTCGGAGGAAAAGGCGCGCGCCTGGTGGGCGGACCCGGACTATCAGGCGTTGTCCGAGCACCGTCGCGCCGGCACCGACATGGAGTTCCTCACGCTCGTACACGGCTTGCCGCCCCGCGACTGACGCGAGGAATGAGGCAGTCGCAGCTTGCCACGTCAGCCGAAGACGAGGTCCATGTGCAGCGGACCTCGGGTGAACGAGGAGCTCGCCCACTCGTTCCTTCCCCCGGGCTTGAGCGCAACCGTGTTGAAGCGTCGAAGGAGCGCTCGAAGCGCGGTCCTCAGCTCGAGCCGGGCTAGGTTCGCGCCCAGGCAGAAATGCGACCCGAACCCAAAGGCGATGTGCTTCTCGGCGCGCGGGCCGCGGCGAACGTCGAATCGGAAGGGATCTTCGAAGACTCGAGGATCGCGATTGGCCGAGGGGTACATCAGGCCGATCATCTGCCCCTCCTCAATTGTCTTGCCGCGGATTTCGATGCTTCTCGTCGCAGTCCGGAACATGTTGGCAAAAGGAGTGACCCAGCGGATCAT
>JAFDAJ010000373.1 GCA_019313915.1 Deltaproteobacteria bacterium | reverse complement strand
TCCGCTCGTCGGGCGTACGGTACGCGATCCGCGCGCCGTGGAGCCAGTAGCCGGCCTGTGAGATGGGATCGACCTGCTGCGGATCGAGGTACACCTTCGAGCGCCAGGAACACCTCGACGCTTACTACGCGAAGCCTTCACCTACGCGATCAGCCCCACTCCGCAAGCGCAAACCGCTGACCGACGACGAAATAGCCGGAGAGATCATCAAGGCTCATTCCCGGTTCCACGGTTCCGGCGCGAAGATCCGCGTCGAGAATGGGGCCGTGTTCATCAGCGCGACCTTCCGACATCCTCGCGACGACCTCTTCCTCAAGCAGAGGGTAGCCGAGATCGAGGGCGTGATCGCGATCGAGATCGATCCGATGTTCGTTGCGCAGATCGGCCTCTGAATGCCCGAGAGTCATAGGCCTCTCACCAGGCGCTACAAGAGGAAACGCCCGCTCAGTTTGCCATGCGGGCCAAAGAGTTGGAGGGATCCGTGAGTTTTCCAACCGCCGAAAACTAACCCTCGATCTGGTCCGGGAAACCCAAGCGGTTCCTGCGTAAACTAACTTTAAACATGGACCAGTTAATGCAGACAGGTCAGCTTTGCGGATCCGCCACTACGGCCTGCTCGCCAATCGTTCCCGTCCACGCCGGGCTGGCGGCCATGTCCGCTTCGTCTGCCATCTCCGCAATGTCAGCACCAAGCCCTCAGCTCCGCCACGATGTAGCTGCTCGGTCGCTTGCTCTCAGAAAGCAGCGCTGGGTAGCCAGACAGCACCCTACTCTCCAGCGAGCAGCACCCAGAGCCCGACTGCGATGAAGCCGCCGCCCGCGACCCAGCGTAGGAGCTTGGGGCTCACGAACTCGGAGATCACGGCACCGCCGAGCACACCGAGCGCAGAGGTCAGGACGAGTGCCGTTGCGGCGGCGAGGAATACGGTCAGCTTGGGATGCTCGGCATCGGAGGCATAGAGGAGCGTGGCGAGCTGCGTCTTGTCGCCGAGCTCGGCGATGAAGATTGTCGTAAAGACGGTTGCGAAGAGGCGGATGTCCATGGAGGGGCGTTTGCTCCTTGCTCAGTCGGGGCCAGGCCCCGGGCAGCGGTTGACCTCGACCGCGACATGACTGAGCGCAAGTGCGTCTGTCGCCACCTTCCTGTAGTGGTCCGCCGTCTTGGGGTCAAGCAGAGCCATCGAGTTTAACACGCTGCCGGCCACGATCTCGGCCACCATCATCACGCTCGTCAGAGCGATTACTCGAAGGGTCTGGCGTTCACCGCGTCTGTGACCGTCCGGGAGATAATTGTGGCTGTGGAGCCACCTGTGGGGGTTTGTCTTGTGCATGGAGTGGCCGATCGCCGGAGCTAGCCCGGGTCAGTCCGCGTAGATGGGGCTCGACCAGGCGGCGCCGCCGTCGTCTTGGACTACGCGCAGATAGACGTACTCGCCGGGCTGCAGACGGGGGATGGTTCGCACGCCGGACAGCTGACTCTGGCCCTCGCCCGGGACGCTCGCGATGCGGCCGCTGCGCACGAAGTCGATGCGCTCGATGGGCGCGGTTCCCACCACTTCGTACTCGAGCTGCTGGTTGGCGAGCGCCTCGTCTTTTCCCTCTCCGGGTGTGGCTTCGCCCTTGGCCTGTGGCAACTGTGAGCCCATCAGGCGGCCGTCGATCTGCACGTGCAGGAAGATGCGCGGGCCGTTGGTGGCGTAGGTGTGGCGGGATCGCAGGGCCTGGAGGACGCCTTGCCGGTCGCGGGTGCCGGCCATGATGGCCGCCAAACCGCCTTTGCCAGCGCCGGAGGCCAGCTGGGTCAGGCCGGGGTGGCCGTCGTGGCTGTCGCCGCTCCCGATGAAGCCGAAGCGGTAGCCGTGGTCGAGCGCGTCGCGCACGAAGTTGCCGGGTAACGGGTTGTAGATGACCTCCGGCGAGTCGAGCGCTTCGCTGCTGCCGTGGACGTTTGCGATCTCCGTGATCGGTTCGAGCTTCGGATCGGGCGGGTAGCGCCAGTTGGTGGAGATGGGTCCACCGGCCGAGTGGTGGGCAAAGGTGAGGGCCGGTTGGCCGTCGAGCGCTCGCCACAGTTGGCTCGGCGTCTGGTATCTCGGGTCGATGGAGCTCAGCACTTGACCCTCGTCCGCGAAGTAGAGCACGTGGCGGTGGCCGTGCAGCCAGCTGGTCCACTCGTAGCCCAGGAGTGTCACGAAGCGGCCCGGCTCGTGGAAGCGCTTTGTCGTCTGG
>JAFDAJ010000372.1 GCA_019313915.1 Deltaproteobacteria bacterium | reverse complement strand
CCAACGCGCCGCCCTCTACATCGATAACGCGGACCAACTTTTCTAGTGTTTTCCGCTGATGGGGAAGGTATTCTCCGAAACCCCGACGTTCTGCGTTGAGCGGGCCCGTATGAAACCGAGACAACAGTGAAATACATTCGGAATTTTGACAGAGGAATTGCGCGCGGGGAGGCCTTCATCGCGGCCTTCGTCCTTCTGTTCATGATCGGGGTCGCGGCCACGCAAGCCGCGCTTCGCAACCTCACCAACCTCGACTTCGATTGGGCCAACCTCGTTCTCGAGCACATGGACGCAACCTCACCAACCTCGACTTCGATTGGGCCAACCTCGTTCTCGAGCACATGGAGTGGGCGGACTCGTTCCTCCAGAAGGGCACGCTCTGGCTGGCGTTTTTCGGCGCGTCGCTTGCGACCTTCGATGAGAAGCACATCGCCATCGACGTGCTCCCGCGAATCGCGCCTCCCCGCGGCAAGCAGCTCATTCGCGCCATCGTCTGCATCTTCGCCTCGGTGACTTGCTTCTATCTCGGCCGGGTCTTCTGGCTTTCGGTGCTCAACAACGCGCTGGAGATTCCGCTCGAGTACTCGGTGCTCGGCCCCTCCGATGAGATGATTCACGTCTGCGAAGCGTCCGCGGTGCTACTGGCCGATGCCGGGCTCTCGAGACCGAACATCTTCTGCGCCCTGCGGAGTGGGCTCGAGCTGTTCAGTGCCAAGATGTCGACGCCGGATGTGGCCATGCAGCTCATCGTCCCGGCGATGTTCATCTTCATGGCCATACGCTTCTTGAGCCGCGCGGCAGCTGCCAGTACGGCGTTCATCACGAAGAACTACCCCGACAAGTCAAAAGGGGAGGGCTGAGCGATGGACGGCATGTGGATCGTACTCCTGACACTGCTCGCCATCTTGGGCGCACCTCTCTTCGCGATCTTCGGCGCGGCGGCGATGCTGCTCTTCTCGGCGTTGCCCGACACGAGCATCACCGGCACCGCCAACGACGTTTTCAGCGAGAAGTTCGCAGACTCCCCGCTCCTGGTGACCATTCCGCTGTTCACCTTTGCTGGCTATCTGATGGCGGAGAGCGGAACGCCCCAGCGCTTGGTCAAGGTATCGCGGGCCTGGCTCGGGTGGATGCCGGGTGGCCTGGCCATGGTTTGTCTCGTCGCGTCGGCCTTCTTCACGACCTTTACCGGGGGCAGCGGCATCACGATCGTGGCCATTGGTGGCCTTCTCTATCCGGCCCTCGTCTCGGACGGGTACGAGGAGAACTTCTCGCTCGGCTTGGTCACCACCGGTGGCTCTCTCGGCCTTCTGTTCCCGCCGAGTGTGCCGATGATCATCTACGGCGTCGTCGCCGGCATCATGATCGAAAAGCTGTTCTTGGCGGGCTTGATTCCCGGCCTCATCAGTGTTGCCGCGCTGGCCATCTACAGCTCGGCGACAGGCATCAAGCACAAGATGCCCCGGACCCGCTTCATTCGTTCCGAAGCCATCAAGACCCTCTGGGAGGCAAAGTGGGAGGCGATGCTTCCGGTCGCGCTGCTCAGCGGGATGTACAGTGGGCTGCTTCGTATCCACGAGGCGGCTGCGTTCACGGCGATCTACACCCTGGTCATCGAGGTGTGGATCTACCGCGACGTCAGCTTCCGGAAGGACCTGCCTCGCATCATTCGCGACTCGATGACGCTGGTTGGCGCGATTCTCATCATTCTGTCAACCGCCATCGGGTTCACCGCGTTCCTGATTCAAGCGCGGGTGCCGATGGTGATTCTCGACGCGATGGAAGGCTACATCACGTCCCAGGTCATGTTCCTGATCGCGTTGAACTTCTTCCTCATCGGTGTCGGCATGCTGATGGACATCTTCTCGGCGATTGTCGTCGTGGTGCCGCTCATCGTGCCGATTGCCCTCAAGTTCGGCGTCGACCCGTACCATCTGGGCATCGTCTTCCTGCTCAATCTCGAGATTGGCTACATGACACCGCCTGTCGGCCTCAACCTCTTCATCTCGAGCTTCCGCTTCAACAAGCCGATCACACAGCTCTACAGATCCGTCTTGCCGTTCATCGGCCTGCTGGCTATCGCCCTGATCATCGTCACCTACATCCCCTCTCTCTCGACTTGGCTCCCGAATTTGGTGGAATCCAACGCGGTGAGCCTCGATGAGCCAATGGACGACATGGACGATGACATAGGCTTGGACCTCGACGCTCTCGAAGGCGACGACGACACCCTCGACCTCGACGCTCTCGAAGGCAACGACGACGAGCTGGACTTGGATGCGCTCGAAGGCAACGACGACGAGCTAGACCTAGACGCCCTAGAAGACGACAACGAAGACGAGTTCGGCGTCCTCGACGAAGAGTAACCAGAAAAGGGGACAGTCCCCTTTTTGAAAGGGTTAATTCCAGGCTACGCGCGGACGAGGTTGGTGGATGCTTCTTGGAGCACTGCCAGCCGGTATGCGATGTCGCCGGTGATCTGGCCCGGGGCGCTGGCTACTGCATTCACGCGCTTTAGGAGC
>JAFDAJ010000371.1 GCA_019313915.1 Deltaproteobacteria bacterium | reverse complement strand
TCGTACCAGTAGGGTACCGGCGGCGGTGTCCGGGACGATGTCGGCCGGGAGCTGGAACACCTGGCGCAGGAAGGAGCGGGCTTCATCGCCGTGATGGTCGCCGATGATGGGACTTACGAAGTTTGCTAGTTCGGTCTCGGCGCGATAGGCGACCATCTTGATCTGGTCCACCAGCGCCTTACGCTCCTGCTCGAGTTCGACGATGGTGTGGGGATCGCGAACTTGATCGACGGGAACGTGATTGGGCAGTTCCTTGTGCTCAACTCGCCGCTGCTCGATGCTGCACTTCAGGTCCTCGATACTGACTCGGAGTTTCTTGCGCTCGGCGATGCTGTCGGCGGTGGAGTCCTCAAGCGCCGACTCTCCATAGTCTTGCTTCAGCTGGCCGAGTTCGCTGCGAAGGGCAGCCAGTTCTTGTTTCTTCTCCTTCTTCACCGGGTTTGGAACCAATCGTTTCGGATCCGCCGGCTCCACCGCATAGGTCGGCAGTTGATCGAGTGCGAACTCGTGACGCATGTAACGGAAGTAGTTCTCCTGCCTCCAGCGCGAGAACATGCGCTCGGCCACCTCGAGCATGGACATGTCGCTGCGGGTCGTGACGATCGAGGTCTGGTGCCCGTTGTCAGTGAGACAGCGTACCTCGCGAACCTCGAAACTGTTCGAGAGGCTGAGCTGCCGCTCAGCCAACTTGTAGATGACACTCTTCCCACAAGCTTTGCCACCCTCTTGCTCCGTAAACTCCTCCTCCGGCCAGGCTTCATAGCGACCCTTGCGATAGGTTATCACGTCGAAATGCCGTAGGCTCCACGCCTTAAAGCTCTTTGGACTCCAGCACTCCCTGTCCATGATCAGCGTCACACGGCGCTCGGGCCCCACGAGCTTGCGCACATGCGGCAGAACCGCATTCTCCAACATCGCCAGCAGATGGTCGTTGGCCGGAGCCGTTACGAAGAAGAGTGGATCGGATACGGCATCGTTCACCCAGTAGTCGGTCGTGGCAGGCATGCACAGCCGCCGCCTGGGCACATGGGTCTTCGGTAAGCTGTGCTTACGCCCGTTGTAGGGACGCACATGCCCGTCCACGTACAGGAATCCCAGCAGCTCAGGCTGTTCGACTGCCCAACGATGCGCGAACGCCGCCTTGAGCGTCAGTGCTTGCTCTCGCCTCGCCATCTCGGCCAGCTTGCGGCGCAGTGTCTTCATCTCCGGCGAACGGTCCAGACCGAGCACCAAGCCGAACTCCCCCGGTGCGTGTGAGGGAAGTTGCTCGCTACTCTTGACGCGAAGCAGTGCCATGAAGACCAGCGTGGAAAGCACGGCGTCAAGGCCGAAGTAGCCGTTTTTGAGCGCGCCGTAGACCTGCTTCCCCACCTGATAGAGTCCCTGCGCCACCACTGCGGGAAGCGCCAACAAGACGCCCGCCTTCGCCACACTCTCGACGACCTCAAACGACGGCTTCCCTTCGCTGAGATATCCCAACGCTGTCAGTGCCCGCTCGTCGTGACGCTTCACCGCCACGCCGCCCCGGCTCGTACGATCTTCCTCGTTGCGCTCCCTGGGGCCCTTCAAACATCCGGCCCTCTGCTGCGACGACCGCTCTTCTCGCTTCAGGCGCCCTTGTTTCAATGCCTGGCGAATCGTCCCTTCACTTACCTCGACCGCACGCGCCGCCGCCCGATTCGAAGCGCCTTTATCCAATTGCGCCTGCACCTTCTTCAGCTTGGCACCGTGGAGCTTGTGCGGACCCTTTGGTCCTGTCTTACGGGTCCTGAGTGCGGCCGCACCTTCCTCTTCATAGCGCCTGCGATAGTCGAAGACCATGCTGCGGTCGATTCCCAGCGCTTCGGCCAACGCCTTGGGCGTCGCCAAATTCACGCTCGGCTGCGTGACGACCGCCACTGCGAGCCGCCTCGCTTCGACGTCGTTCTCACGAAAGCTGTATATGGGGCCCCCGGCATTGCACAGCACAACACATCCATCCTCGCGAGTTAGGGCGAGTTCTGGGCTGATCGCTTGCAGTTCGGGCGGCAGAATGGAGAGTTGCATTTGCAGGGCAGTGGGTACTCCGTCGTGGTCAAAGCGTCGGTTTAAATAATACGCATAATACCCCATAAAGTCAACACCTGCGTCACTTTCAATCCCTTATGTCCGGGGCTCTGAAATTGGTCCTGCCAATACGCGTAGCTGAGAATCACCGTACGAGCGGTGCCGGGTGTGTCGTCCTCGATCGAGAAGAC
>JAFDAJ010000370.1 GCA_019313915.1 Deltaproteobacteria bacterium | reverse complement strand
TGCCGTGCACTACCAGATCACGCGGCCTCCCGGAGATCGGTAAGATTCCGACGATCGATGCAGTGCTTGGGTCGCTCACATCCACCACATGAATCATCGCGTCGTCGAATGAAGCTTGCATCACATAGGCCAGATCTCCGACCACCTGGACGGCTTGCGCTGAAGGAATGGGCACTTGGCCCGCAAGCGGTATCGTCGCTGGATTGGCCACGTTTAAAATCTGGAGCCCCGTGCTCGAGGCTGCGATATAGCCGAGATCGTCGATGACTTGAATCTCGAACGGGGTGGTTGGCAGGTAGCTCCCGAGTTCCACGGGAGCGGTCGGGTCGCTGACATCGTAGATCGTGAGCTTGTCGTTGCTCCCGAAGTACATGCGGCCCTCGACCAAATCGATCCCACGGCCATTCCCGGGTAGGTCGACATATGAGATCTCGGCCTGCGTGAGGTCGAAGCCGGGGAGGTGCAGAGGCGCGCCTCCAAGAACATTGAGCGCGGTTGGTGTGTACAGCGAATAGGGTCGAATCGTGTGATCTTGATGCATGGTGCCATCGAACGCCAACACGTCCTGCCAATCTACGTCGTCGTCGCCGTCGATACTCGAGCCCAACACATGCGTCGCCCAACTGTTTGCCGCCGCCGCTACAAACGAGCTGTCGTACTCCGCACCGATCAAGTAACGAAGCCTCCAATAGATGAGCTCACTCATCACAGAAACAAAGAAGTCACCGTCATTGAGTTGATCCGCCGTAGCAACACAATGAAACGTGCCCGTGTTCGCAGTGCTGCCGGCGTCGATGACACCGTCCTCGTCGATATCGACCGCCTCTCCGCCGGTCACCACAACAAGGAACACATCGCTTGGCAGAACTTGATCGAGCTCAAATGAGAAATGCCCAGTTTCCTCGAGCGTGCCGGTGCTCGACTCGACGCTCACGAGCGGAGTTTCCAAATCATCATATGCGTAGACGTCGATCGTGGCCCCGCCGATCGTGCCTAGCCCCACACGACCCGTTGCCGTGACGTCCATCGGTGTCTCGCCGGCGCCGCCGACTCCACCGCTTCCCCCCGCGCCGCCGACACCTCCACCGGTACCACCGGTGCCTTCGCCCCCTTCACCGCCCTTACATCCGACCACGCTGAGCGCAAAAGAGCACGCCAGCACCACCATGATCGCCCGAATCCCAACAAGTTGCTTCATGTGAATCGCTCCGACACGAAGTTGCGCGTGCCCGTGCGGGAGTATCAAGACTTTAGGGGGCGTTGTGAAGCCCTGGCTGTCGGTCTTGCTCAGCGATCCGCTCCACGGTGCCCGAGCTCCCGTCGATCTCCACGGTCTCGCCCGTCTGAAAGCGCTCGGTCGCGCCCGAGATGCCCATGACTGCGGGAATCCCGTACTCTCGGGCCAGCAGCGCGCCGTGGCTGAGAACGCCGCCGGTCTCCGTGATGAGGCCGGCGAGCATCGGGAAGACGTGGGTCCATCCGGGATCGATGTTCGCGGCGACGAGGATCTCGCCCGGTTCAGTGTTGCCGAGATCGTGCAGGTCGCGGACGACGCGCACCGCCGCGCGCGACCACATCGTCTCCCCGTCGAGGAAGAAAATGTCGTCGGCTGCGGCGAGGATGCCAGCTTCGGTGAAGCGCCGGCCCTGCTCGAGGAAGAGATTGCGCATGTGCTGAAGAAGGTAGTCGAGGTGATAGCGCTGATCCTCCCGGTAACGCGTGTAGATATCAGCCAGCGCAGGACGCGCCGGCGCACGAGCCCTGCGGGGCCCCGTCCAACCGCGGCGAGGACACGGCGCACGGCTGTGTCGCGCCGGGCAACGGCTTCGTCCCTCGCGCGCAAGATGACCTTCGACGAGATGGCCGAGGAAACACTCAAGTCGAAGTATCACTGAGCCGGGGTCCAACCCCGGTTGCTGCGAGATCGTCCCTGGAAGGTTTCGTAGCTCGTTCAATATCCGCTATTCGCAGGCGGACTCGATGTTCAATGCCTCGTCTTGGCAGGCGAGCAGCTCCGCCTGAGTCAGCGATTCCACGTCGCAGGTGCCGAGACACGCGATCGTTGACGAGATGGCGCTCACACACCCGATGCCAACGACCTCGACCTGCGCCTCGCAAATCTGCACGCAGTCTGCTCCCTGTAGCGGAACACCGAGTTGCGCGAAACATTCGTCGGGCCAACCGCACATCTCGTCGCACACCTGCGATGCGAGACGAGCCTCCGCCCGCGAACCCAAATCACCA
>JAFDAJ010000369.1 GCA_019313915.1 Deltaproteobacteria bacterium | reverse complement strand
CTCGAGATCATCACCGAGACGTTCGAGAACGACAAGGTGCGGACGCTCATGCTCTATGCCGCATGCATGTGGGGCCTCGATCCCAATGAGACAGGCTTGGGCTTCATGGTCCCGTTGATGATCGATCGCTCGATGAACAAGCGCTACTGCTACGGCGGATCGCACAAGTTTGCCGGTGCGTTGGCGCAGCGCGTGGTCGCCAACGGCGGGCTGATCCTCGAATCAGCGTGCGTCGACAAGATCCTCATCGAAAACGGCCGGGCCGTGGGCGTTCACTTGGCCTACGAAGACCGCGTTCTACGGAGCAAGGTGGTGATGTCGACCCTCGATCCGCAGACCACGTTTGTCGACCTGGTTGGCGAAGAGCATTTGCCGCCGGAGATCACGAGAACGGTCGAAAACTGGGAGTGGGACAAGTGGAGCTTCAACACGTTGCACATCGCGGCCGAGGAAGCGCCGCAGTACGCGTGCGACGACCCGTGGATCGACAAGTGTTTTGCCACCGTGTTTGGTCTCGAGAGCGTGGATCACTTGGTTGCCCACTGGCAGAACGTCAGCGAGGGGACCATTGACCTACAGAACTTCGGCGGGCACTCCACCTGCGAGAGTCAGTTCGATCCAACCTTGAGCGACCGGCCCGGAAAATTCGTGTCGATGATGCAGATGCACGCACCGTACGACATCGAAGGCGGTTGGCCCGAGCGACGCGAGGAGATTCAAGAGGCGATGTTTGCGCGCTGGCGTAAGGCGGCGCCGAATCTGACGCCGGACAAGATCTTGGCGACCTCGATGGAGGACCCGGGGCAGATCGAGATCCGTTTTCCGCAGATGCGCCGCGGCTCGATCAAGCACGGCGATTATGGCCCGCTGCAGATGGGTTGCTTCCGGCCGAACCAGGAATGCTCGGGCACCGACACCCCGATTGAAGGTCTCTACACCTGCGGCGCGTCAAACTATCCGGGTGGTTTGGTGCTGGGTGGCCCCGGTTATCTCGGCGCCAACAAGGTTGCTGACGATTTGGACGTCCGTCGCTGGTGGAAGCCGACGTCGGAGATGGACCGCTACATCAAGACTTATCTCGAGGATTAGGAAAGCGCGAGGGTACCCATGGCAGACAACGCATACGACGTGATCATCATCGGCGCCGGCTTCGGCGGCAGCTCTTGCGCAGGACTCTTGGCCAAACGCGGCCTGAAGGTGTTGCTGACCGACAAGAATGCCAACGCGGGCGGCAAGGCGATGAGCCTGTCGAAGAACGGCTTCACTTACACGCCTTGGGTCGTGATCGGCTCGCCGGTGCAGGACAACATCTATCAGCAAATGCTCGACGAGCTCGAGGTAGCAGACTTGGCCACGCTGGCGATTCCGGGCACTCAGGGCAGTTTCTACAAGAGTCCCGACGGAACCTATAGCCGGATGCCCGAAGCGGATACCGATCACCTCGACCCGGAGGTCATCTTCAAGTGGCTGGAGATCCCCGAGGAGAACCAGGAGCGGCCACTCGAGTTCTTCACCAACATGGCCTTGATGGAGCCCGAGGACGTCGCCAAGCTGGATGGTCAGAGCTTCGGCGAGTGGATCACCGGCGCCGAGCTCCCGCTCTCTCTCTACGCTTTCATCGTGAGCCTCTGTGATGGCTTGTTCATGGTGCCTGTCGAGAAGCTGGATGCGGCCGAAGCGATCACCTCCCTCCAAGGGATCTTCATCCGTGGCGGTGGGGTCTTTTCCGAAGGAGGCTGGGGCAAGGTGGCCGAGGCCTTCTGTGAGGCCGTGCGACGGTATGGTAGCGACGTGATGATGGGCACTCGGGTGCGTCGAGTGATCGTCGAGGATGGCAAGGTCGCGGGCATCGAGACCGACAAGGGCGAGTTCAAGGCGCCGATCGTCATCAGCAACGCGGGCCTGCAGCCCACAGTGCTCAAGCTCGTCGGTGAGGAGCACTTCGATGAGGACTTCACGACACGCGTTCGAGATCTCGAGCCGTCCTACTCGTTGATTGGTTATCGCTACTTCCTCAGCAAACCGGTGACCGATGCTCCCTTTGGCGTCGTCTTTTCCGATGACGGTCCATGGACGCAGAAGCGGCTCGATGAAGCGGCAGAGGGCAAGGGCTCGAGAGAGGGCGTCCTCTATTTCGAAGTGCCTTCGAACTACGATCCCAACGCTGCACCGGAGGGCAAACAGATGCTGATGACGGGATGTTTCTGCCCGCCAGACCCCGACCTGTCCAAAGAGGAGCTACTG
>JAFDAJ010000368.1 GCA_019313915.1 Deltaproteobacteria bacterium | reverse complement strand
TGTAGTCCGGAACCTACGCGGCGTAACGCCAGGAAGGTGTGTGTCCCTGTTTTCACCTAATGACCGCCATCACCTCGTCACGGTGTTGGCCCTCGCGGCTGCCGCCATCCTACTCGGAGCGTGGGAACTCGCGGTCACGCGTCTCGCCTCCGTTGTCTACTTCTTCGACCTGACGTACCTGGCCCTGGCCGTGTGCCTGTTCGGGTTGGGCGCAGGGGCGCTCTGGACACGGCGCTACGGCAGTCGGCTACGCCTGTCGGTCCTGTTGGTGTTGCTGCCCGCCTTGATGCCGATCAGCTGGTGGTTGATCTCCAGGTACGACGCGGCCTGGATCGGTGGCCTCTTCGCCTTGCCGTTCGTCTTGTTCGGCGCCGCTTCAACGCTGGCGTGGCATCGAATGGCCAACCCCGGAGCGCGCGTACACCTATACGTCGGTGAGGTTGTCGGCGCAGCACTCGGCCTGGTGTTGGTCGGTCCGATGGTGGTCCCGTTGCTGCCGATGGATGTTCTGGGGGAGATCGGCATACAGACTCACCTGCGCGATGTCGCCTACAGCGAGGGAGTGCGTGAGCATCGCTACCAAGCGAGCGCCTACGCCCGGACGGATCTGCTGCATACGTACCGGGAGTCGGTGGCCTACGTGTTCACCGACGCGATGTTCGTGACGCGTTCCGTGAAGTGGGATGGAGAATCCGCCTTCTTCGACGATCCATATGTTGAGGATCTCGCTCGCCTCAAGCGAATGGCACTGCTCAGCGGTGGACGCGACCGTGTACTGCTGCTGGGTGCGGGTGCCGGATTCGACATGGCGCTGGCTCTACAGTCAGGCGCGCAACGCGTCGATGCGGTCGAAGTCAATCCTCAGACCATCGACTTCGGCCTCGAGCTGGATGCGTGGGCCGGCGGCGTACTCAGCGACCCCAAGGTGAACATTCATCTGGCGGAGGCCAGGCGCTTCGTGGCCGCTTCGGATGACCGTTGGGACCACATCAACCTCACCCTGTTGCAAACCTCGCCGGCCATCGGGCGCGGGCGCAGCCATGTCGACGGCCGCGTGCTGACCGTCGAGGCAGTGCAGAGTTACCTGGACCACCTGCGACCCCTCGGGATACTCGCAGTCATTCAGAACACGCCGCTGCTTGCGGAGCGGACCCGTCTCTCGGTGCTTGGAGCCAACGGCGGACACTCCGATCGCATAGCTGAATTGCGACTACCGACTTCTCAGCATGCGGACAACCCGTTCAACCACCTCTTGCTGGCTCGCAACGAAGCGTTTGATGAAGCCGAGCTCGACCAGATACGTCTTCTTGCCAGCGAGTTGGGTGCGGAGTTCGTTCTCGATCAGATTGGCTCGGACGGTGCGCCGGCAACCGACGACCGCCCGTTTCTGTTCGAGCCGGGTTATCGCAACGTAGCGCCCGGGTTGGCCGCGGGGGGCCTGGCGCTGATGGTGCTCCTTGCCGTGTTCGGCTGGGAAAGAAAAGCTCCCGGCAACATCGCCCGGAGCGGGGCGGCCGCGCTGGTTGGCATCGTTACGATGGCGCTGCAGGTGCTGGTCGTCTATCGGGTCCAAAGCGCGGTCGGTAGCCCCGCCTTGGCGATCGGCCTGGCAATTGCGTCGGTGCTGGTGGGTGCCGGCGTGGGCGCGCTTCTCCTGGGAAGCAGCCTTCCACAGCCCGTGATATGGCGTCGAGGGGGCATCCTGGCCGCCGCCGGAGTGATGGCGCTCACTCTATTCGGACCCACCGTTGCAGAGATCAGCGCGAGCGTCGAGGAGATCTCTGCCGCCGCTCTGATCATGACCACTTTCACAGCGATTTGCTGTTTGCCAACGGGATTACCGTTCCTCGCCGTGATTCAGTCGTGCAGGTCGGTCGCAGGACACGGTGAGGGCTTGGCAATCGGTTGCGACGGACTCGGTGGCATCATCGGGGCTGCGGGCGCAACGGTCGTGGCGATGACCCTGGGCTTCAACATGCTGGGCTGGCTGTTGGTCGCGGGGTTTGTCGGCTTCGCGTTGATCGAGCCCGCTGACGACCACCTCGGGTGACAGCTCCCTCCCCCACCGGGTAGCCCACATGACGCACGGGGGGGGAGGGGTTGAAGACCTCGTCCTGTTCCAATATTCGATCGACCGATCATGCGGCTTTTCGGTAATAATGGCTGAGGATGCCACCCAACCTTTCCTGTCGAGCGACCGGTCCTGAGGATAGTTCTGGAACCCCTTCGATCAGCCGGTTGCCAATACCTTGGTGGCACCT
>JAFDAJ010000367.1 GCA_019313915.1 Deltaproteobacteria bacterium | reverse complement strand
CGGCAGAGCCAGCGTCCGCCCGAACGCGTTCTGCTGGACCGCGGGCGGGTTCCTCGAATCCTGGTAGCGGAGGACGAGGAAGACCTTCGTGGCTTCATCGTGGGCGTCCTAAAGCAGAGCTACGATGTCGACGCCGCGGGTGACGGCGCCGAAGCGCTAGAGCTCCTGAAGCAGCACCGCCCCGACTTGGTGCTCACCGACGTGATGATGCCGGGCACTAGCGGTCTCGATCTCTGCCGCGCCATCAAGGAAGATCCTTCCCTGGAGAACATCCCCGTGATTCTTCTGACAGCGCGTGGTGAAAACGAGGCGGCGCTCGAGGGTTACGAGGCTGGCGCAGACGACTTCGTTTCGAAACCCTTCCACACGAAAGTCTTGCAAGCCCGAATTCGTGCACACTTGAAGATGCGCGGCCTCAGCCTGCAGCTTGCCGACCAGGCGCGCCTTGCATCCGCAGGAACGTTCGCCGCGGGCCTCGCACACGAGGTAAAGAACCCGCTCAACGCTGCAGTCAACGCGGCAAAGGTGTTGGCGGAGGGCGGATCCACGCGCGTGTCGAACGAGCGGCTGATCGGGCTCATGATCGACGCACTTGAACGGATTGACGGCATCGTCTCTGCGCTGGACGCCCACGCGCGCCCAGCGGATGGAAGCGACCTCGCGCCGTGCAATGTCCGCAAGGCGGTCGAGTCCACTCTGCACTTGCTCGAGCACAAGATGAAGCACGTGGCTGTGCACGAAGACTATGAGGTAACCGGAGACGTGTTCGCACCTGCACGGGCGTTCAACCAAGTGCTGCTCAACCTGGTCGACAACTCGGTTCGCTCGGGTGCCGAGAACATCTGGATCGAGCTTCGGCAGGTGGACAAACAGGTCTCCGTCACCGTGTCGGATGATGGCCCCGGCGTTCCTGCCGACATGGTCCACCGGATCTTCGACCCCTTCTTTACAACCAGAGTGGAAGGCGAGGGGACGGGACTGGGGCTTCATCTGAGCCGAAGAATCGCGCAGGAGTGTGGCGGTGAGCTAAGATATGAGCCTAGGCCCGGTGGGGGGGCCCGCTTCGTGATGGAGATACCCGCGATGGAGCAAGCGGCATGACAGCGCACGTATTATTCGTTGATGACGAGGAGCCGAACCTCGTTGTTTTTGAAGCGGTTTGCGGTGATGACTTTCCGGTTTTGACGGCGTCGAGCGCCGAGGCCGGGTTGCAATTGATGGAGGAGCACGAAATTGGGGTCGTGCTCACCGACCAACGGATGCCGGGGATGACCGGAATCGAGCTTCTCGAGAAGGTTGAGACTGAGTATCCCGACGCGATTCGGTTGCTCATCACCGCCTACTCCGACTTGCAGGCCGCCGAGGATGCGATCAATCGCGGGCACGTTCGGCGCTACATGCGCAAGCCGTGGGAGCCCGAAGTGCTGCGCGCCGAGCTTCGCGATGCGATCGACCTCTACAATCTCAACAGCCGGGTCAAGCAGCTCGAGCAGCGTCTGCTCGAGACCGAACGCGCCTACTCGCTGAGCGTGGTGGCGACTGGGCTTGCCGATGAGCTTCGGAATCCGGTGGGCTGGATCCGCAATAACCTCACGGTCATCGAGACATCGATTGCGGCGGCAACGGCGGCACTCGAGGAAGCGACTCCAAACGTGACACGTGCCCGGGGAACTCTGGCGCAGGTCGAGAACGCCGTGATCGACGCGCGCGATGGGGTGAAGCGGATTCTGGAGCTCACCGAAGAGATGGCGAAGGCACCCGAGGAAGTGGAGGCCGAGATCGTCAATCTGGCCGATGCGGTTCGCGTGGCGCTTCGCAAGGCCGAGAGTAGTGGGCTGCGTGGGCGCGCCTTGATCGAGGTGGCGACCGGCGTGGAGCCGAAGGTGATGGCGACTCGCACGAACATCGTGCAGATCGCGCTAAACCTGCTGGCGAACGCAATTCAGCGAGCGGCGACGCGCGAAGGCGGCCAGGGAATCGTTCGGGTCACGACCGCGATCCTGGACGACAAGGCCGTGCTCGACGTCTCCGACAACGGTCCATTGATCGCAGCCGACCAGATGGAGGCTGTGTTCAAGCCGTTTGGCGTTGGCGGCCGGCTTCACGGCGCCGGGGTAGGCCTCGCGATCTCAAAACGCATCGCCGAGGAGCTCGGTGGCGAGCTCGCGGTGAGTACGGTGGACGGTAAAGAGACACGCTTCCGGCTGACGTTGCCGCCAGCCAAGAATGGGAAGAACAGGGCATGAAGACGGCGACGAGTCCGG
>JAFDAJ010000130.1 GCA_019313915.1 Deltaproteobacteria bacterium | reverse complement strand
TCGGTCCACCACAGGAACGCGGTGGATACGCTCGAGCGCCATCAGTGCCGCTGCCTGAGAGACCAATGCTCCCTCGCCGAGGGTAATGGAGATATCGGTCATGATGTCGCCGACTGTCGAACGGGCTTCGTCTGAGGCGGCCTTGCTTTGGGAGTGATGTCGGACGATATCGGCCAGGGAGACGACTCCGATGGGTTTGCCGCCTTCGTCGACGACGGGCACACCGCTGAACCCGCCTTCGATCAGCAGAGCCGCGAGAGCTTGGACGCTCAGGTCCTTGCCCACACAGCACACTTTGCCGCTCATCAGTGCCGAGATCGGGGTGGTGTCGGCCAGCACGGCCAACTTTGCGTCTGCGGAGCTCGTCGAGCCTCTCTCGAATCCAGCCTGCAACGAGCTCCTTGGGATGGGCGCCTTGGTGGGGTGGCATTTCAAAACACCACTTTGCTCTCCCGGATCGAGAGACATCTCCACGAACTCCCTGCATCTCAAGCAATCGGTCAGGTCGAGCGAACGATCTTGTCCGGGACAAAAGACGGTGGCGCGCCACGTGGCCGGCCCATCGCCGAACAAGGTTTGACGAATTCGAATCTCGAGCGACTTCGGCTGCTGGCCGGGACTCGGCATCATTGGCTCCCCAGAGGCACCTTTAGGTCAAGCGCCCCGCTGGTTGTCGGTGCGAGAACCGTGCCAGCGGTTCGACAGTGCAATACCGCCGCAGTCAGGATGTTTGGGCGTAAGAACTGCGCCTCCGAAAAGCTCGACGCATTCTTTTCGCCGATTTGAAGGCCTTCGACCGTAGCGTGTTGCAGTCGGATGTTGAGTCGTTCCGTTCCAGCGCCGGGGCTGCACTCTTGTTTCCTGGCCTGGTGAATCAATGCGTCGTGATCGATTTTCAGACGACCAGCGAGCTTCGGTGCACCTCGGCCGGCAAGGCGCTGGTCGGGATCGGTTTCCCTCTTTACGTGGGAGGTTTGACCGGCGTGCTGATCACCGGGATCATGTTCGGCGTCAGGAAGGGCAAGTTGCGGCGTCTCGAGCATCGCATGGCTTACGACAAATCGCGCGCAGTTCGATGGGATCCGGCGAGCTCGAGCTTTGTATTCTAGCTTGTTCCGTGCTGGCGGTGAGCGCCCGGTGAAGTCCCGCTCCACTGTTTGAAGCGCTTCGCGAAGTGATACTCGTCGTCGAACCCCACTCGCGCGGCGACTGCGGCCAGGGGCTCCGTGGTCGTGCGAAGCAGGTCGGAAGCGGCGCTCATCTTGAGGTTCATCGCGTACTTCATCGGCGGCACTCCGACACTCGTTTTGAAGAGCCGAATGAAATACGATTTGTCGAGCCCAAGCTCAGCGACGAGGTCAGATAGATTGTACGCCTCACCAACGTGTGTGCGCATGAACTCCAGCGCTTGCTCGACTGCGGGGTGGGTCCCTGTCGCCACTGGCGTGTCCAACATCAAATCGTAGAGCACTCCGGCGAGCCTGACGGCGGCGGCACGGTGCTGGCGCGGATCGTTGGTCAGAGACTGACGGCTCATCCGGGCGAAGAGCGCGTGGTACCTGTCGCCAAGTCTGCGAACTTGCCCCTCGCCGAGGAGTGCATCCAGGTCATCGGCGAGCTCTGCATCATGCTCGTTGTCGAGCTCTAGGAAAGCGACATACTGAAGGAGGTATTGCCCTTCGGGAGCAACCATGCGGTGCATCGTGCGCGGGCGGGTGTAGAAGAAATCGCCTGGCCTCACCGTGAGCCGCTCGCCCCCGAGCTCGAAGGATCCGCGCCCAGCGATGACGTAATGAACCTCGTAGCTCTCGTGCGCGTGGCGCCCAGAAATCCGAAGCGTCCGAGGCACCAGGATGCATGATCTCATCCGCACGATGTCAATATTGTACATCGATTGGTCAGCTCAGACCATTGCTCTTTCCGGCCCAGGGCCCGTATGTTCCGGGTACGCTCACCTCGGGTGCGCCGAAAGGAGTCGAGGCCATGCTCGAAGTCATCGAACGCCCGTCAACCTCCCGCGGGTCTACAGTGTTGACGCCGCACGAGGCGCGCATCGAGAGAGGTGAGCCCCTCGCGTTGGTCGGCGATGCCGCGCAGTCCAAACGCATCCGCATCCAGAAAATGCTCGAGGGGTTTCGGGAGAAGCCGATCCGGCTCAACATCGATCGCGCCCGCCTGCTTACCGAGTCGATGAAGGCTACCGAAGGGCAGCCGATGGTGCTCCGCTGGGGCAAGGCACTGGCTCATATTCTGACGCACCACCCGATCCACATCGAGGATGAAGAGCTTCTCGTGGGAAGCGCTGGGTCCGCGGGACGCTACGCCGTCGTCTACTGCGAGTTGGTAGGACCGGGACGCTTCTACACGCATCCGCACGAGTTGGTGGCCAGCAAGCCAGGTGAGCCGATCCTCATCACCGAGGATGACGTGAGGGCACTCAAGGAAGACATCCTTCCTTACTGGGAGCGCAATGCCTACCACCAGGCGACGATGAATGCGCTTCCCGAAGAGACGCGGCGTTTGATGGAACGGATCTTCGTCGTCACGCCGACCGCGGCCGGCCGGTCGATGCTGGCCTGGGCGCACGACTATGGGAAGGTGCTCGAGCACGGGATTGGATCGATTCGGCGGGACGCTGCGAAGCGGCTCGAAGCGCTCGATCCGATCGATACGGCAGCCTATGTCGAGCAGAGGCCCTTCCTCGAGGCTGTTTGTGTGGTGTGTGATGCGATGATTGCGTTCGCGCACCGTTACGCGGAGCTGGCCCGATCGCAGGCGGCCAACGAGCCTCGCAAAGAACGTCGCCGCGAGTTGCTCGAGATCGCCGACATCTGCGAACGGGTCCCTGAGCATCCGGCGCGCACGTTTCACGAGGCGGTGCAGTCCCAGTGGTTCATCCAAACCATTTCGCGCCTCGAGCAAGCGATCGGGGGTGTGGTTGGTAACGGCCGCATCGACCAGTACCTCTATCCTTACTACCGCAAAGACATCGACGAAGGCCGGCTCACCGACGAAGACGCGCTGGTGCTCCTGGAGTCGATCTGGATCGGTATGGCCAGGAGCACCGATGTCTATGCAAAGCCGGGGCAGCCTTCGCTGACGGACGGGTTTGCCCATTGGGAGGCCACCACGATTGGGGGTCTTACGCCCGACGGCCAGGATGCAAGCAACGAGCTTTCCTATCTCATCCTGAGGTCGAAACGCGAGTTTCCACTACACTATCCGGACCTCGCCGCGCGCATCCATTCGCGTACACCGAACGCCTTTCTGCACGCCGTCGCGGAGACCATCAAGGACGGCTCGGGATTCCCCAAGCTGTTTTGCGACGACGAGATCATCCCTCTGCTCGTCGCAAAGGGCGGCACCATGGAAGAGGCGAACGACTACTGCGTCACGGGGTGCTCCGAAACCAAGATGCTCAATCGGGAGGGCATTGCCACCGGGTGCGCTTGGATCAATCTCGGCGCGATTCTAGAGATGACGCTTCGCGACGGACGCATGGCTTGCTACGGCGACGGGCTTGTTGGGATCAGCACCGGCGATCCGAGGGCATTCGCGACGTTTGATGAGGTCTGGGACGCGTTCACCAAGCAAGTGGAGAACGTCATTCAACACACGTTCATCCAGCAATATGTCTCCGACACGCTCAAGTCGCAGCACATCGCGTCACCGATGTTCTCCATGTTGCACGACCTATGCATGGAGAGCTGCACAGACATCCATTCCGGGCCAATCGATGGGGCGCTCTACCTCGGGTTCTTCGATGTGATCGGCTTCGGTACGGTCATCGATTCGTTGGCAGCCATTCGCGCGCTCGTCTTCGAAGAGAAGACGCTCACGATGGATGACCTGCTCGATGCGCTCGACCGCGACTTTGCAGGTCACGAGGAGATCCGGCAGTTGTGTTTGAACGCGCCCAAGTACGGCAACAACGACGCGGAGGTCGATCGACTCGGCCACGACATCGAGGAGTGCTTCACTCGCTTAGCCCAGAAGCACACGACCGCGTTCGGTGGCGAGCTCGACCTGCGCTACGTGTCCGTCACCTCGCACGTTCCCCTCGGGGCTTTGGTCGGCGCAACTCCCGATGGTCGCATGGCGAGGGAGCCGCTTTCGGAGAGCATCAGCCCCTCGCAGGGGAGGGACCGCAAGGGGCCGACCGCCACGCTGATGTCGATCAGCAGCACCAAGTGCGCGCACTACAAGGAACGGGCGGCGCGGCTTCTGAACATGAAGCTCTCGCCCGCATCGTTGGTCGGTGAAGCTGGGACCCGGAAGTTGATGGCGCTGATACGCAGCGCTTGCGACATGAAGATGTGGCACATCCAGTTCAACATCATCAATCGAGACACACTTCTCGCCGCGCAGGAGGACCCCGAGAAATATAGGAACTTGTTGGTCCGCGTGGCGGGTTACAGCGCGTACTTCGTCGACCTCACGCCGGCCTTGCAAAACGAGATCATTCGCCGAACGGAGCACAAGTTTTAGCGGGAAAGCATGACCCGGAACAACGACAGCAATGGCGCGCCCAAGGGGTTGGTATTCAACATCCAGAAGTTTTCCCTTCATGACGGGCCCGGCATCCGGACCATCGTCTTTCTGAAGGGGTGCCCGCTTGCCTGCATCTGGTGCTCCAATCCTGAAGGCCAATCGACGGCGCCGGAGCTCATCTACACTTCGGAGCGTTGCATCGGCACCGAGGAGTGTGACCGGTGCGGCGTCGTGTGCTTGGAGCGGGCACTCACCGAGGACGATGAGGGCAAGATGTGCATCGACCGCAGCATCTGTGACGGCTGTTGTGACTGTGCTGTCGTGTGCCCATCGCGGGCACTGGAGGAGTCCGGCGAGTGGGTGGGCGTGGACGATGTGGTGCGCGTCGTCGAAGAAGACGACGCGTTCTACGCCAGGTCAGGCGGAGGGCTCACGGTCAGCGGTGGCGAGCCCCTTGCGCAGGGCGCATTCGTGCAAGCTCTTCTCGGCGCTGCGCGAAGCCGTGGCATTGATACCGCGATCGAGACCTCTGGGCTCTGCAATTGGAAGACGATGCGAGACGTGGCGCCTCTGACCGACCGAATCTTCTTCGACATCAAGTGTCTCGATCCCGAGAAGCACGAACGGGTGACCGGGGTCTCGAACCGGAAGATCCTACAGAACTTCCAAAGACTCCGTGCCGAGTTTCCTCAGGTCGACGTCGTCGTCCGCACCCCGGTCATACCGGGCGTCAACGACTCTGAAGACGACATCCGGGCCATTGCCGAGTTCGTCAACGATGCGGGCGGCGCCTCTGCGTATGAGCTCCTCCCATACCACGCGTTCGGAGAAGCCAAGTACACCAAGCTGGGCAAGCACTATCCCGCGAGCCACCTTGAACCGCCGTCCGAGCAGCGCATGAAAGGGCTGCGAGAAATCGCAACGCTGTGCGACGCTTCTTGCATGGGCCGCGCAGCCAGTTGATGTGACGACGGCCTTGTTCGGCTCGACGGGCAACGCCGCAGGAGAGGGCCGCATCAGTCGGCAATTGCCTGCAATCATGGCATTTTCGGCTGCTAAGGCTCAGCCTCTGTTGCACTAGCAAAAAAACATGATTATTCTTGCTCTTGAAAGGAGCCGGAATGTCTGTCGCAACTTCGACTGCCCCCGATGAGGCCAGTGTGGTGAGCAAGGCGCTACTTCGCGCAGCCGAGGCGCTCGGGCTGTCGTCGTCCGAGCTCGCGGGGATCATCGGCACCAGTGAGTCGACGCTGTCGCGCCTTCGCCACCGCAAGCGTCGACCGATTCCGCTGGGCACCAAGGAGGGGGAGCTCGCGCTGCTTTTTCTGCGCGTGTTCCGGAGCCTCGACGCTTTGGTGGGTGGCAACGAATTGCATGCCAAGGCGTGGCTTCGTGCGGACAACCACCACGTTGGCGGCGTCCCGCTGCGTCGGATGAAAAAAATCGAGGGGTTGGTCGATGTCGCCGAGTATCTGGACGCGCTGCGCGGAACAATTTGAGCCGCAACGGCTTTCCGGTGCAGCGTGGCGCGCGGTCGAATCGCAGCACGTAACTTCGACGCGGAAGCTTGTCGACTCTGATGACGAGCAGCAGGTGCTCGAAAGGTTAATCGACACCGCGAAGCCGCCGTGGCCCTTGGGCCGCCGCTTCGTCGGGCTTCACTATCTTCTCGCGACGCCCTTTCGGCATCCGCCGCTCCGCTACGGCTCGCGCTTTGGTACGCGGCGTGAGCGCGGGATATTCTACTGCGCCGAGGGGCAAGCGACGGTGTTTGCAGAGAAGGCCTACTATGTGTTGCTGTTCTTGGAAGGGACCGAGGCAGACATCGTACCGTTGACGCGACCGCTGACGGTCTTTCAGGTTCGCATTTCGACGAAGAAGGGTGCGGACCTGACACGGGCGCCGTTTCGCGCGTATGTCGAAGCCATCTCGTCGCCCAGCACTTACGGGGATTCACAACCCCTCGGTGCCTCGATGCGCCAAGCGGGGGTGGCAGCGTTCCGATTCACGTCGGCGCGGGACCCGGAGGACGGGGCGAACCTCGGATTGTTCGAGCCTGTATTCAGCACGAAGAAACCGGTCAACGCGGAGCAATGGATTTGCACGGCGACCCGGGCCCGGGTCGAGCTCAAGCCAGGGCCGGCGGTCATGCGGTCGCGAACGAGTTTCTCCCGCGACGTGTTCACGGTCGATGGTGTGCTTCCGGTGCCTGGCGTTCAGGGGCTCAACCACCGTTGACCACGCCCAGACGGCAAGGTACCAATAGCCGCTGCCGGAGTTCCCGATGCGGCAACCACGGAGGGTTCGATGCGAGTTAGTGTCTTGGCTTTGGTTTTGAGTGCGGTCGTCGCGCTCGTGGGTTGCGGGAGCGACAGCGGCAGTGCGATAGGTGGCGCTGGTGGCGCGGGCGGGTCAGGTGGCTCGAGTGGTTTCGACGAGCTCTACGAGCAGGGTCTGACGAAGTACGTCGGCATGTTCGGCCCGAGCAACGAGCCGGATGCCGTCGAGGGTGTGAAGACGTTTCACTTTGCAGTTCCCGACGACCCCGCCGCGGAGCCCAGAGGTCCGCTGTGTCTGCGAGGTACCGAGTACACCATCGACACCCGCGAAGGCAGCTCCGACGAGCTCGTGATCTTCTTGCAGGGCGGCGGCGCATGCTGGGAGGACTTCTGCTCGGCCTTCGAGGAAACCAACTCGCTGCCCCCCGGGGGGATCCTCAACCCGGACCTCGTGGGCAATCCGGTTGCAGACTGGGATGTGGTCTACTTGCCGTACTGTGACGGTGCGCTCTTCGCGGGCGACGTGGACAGGGAGCTACCGAGTAGCATCGTCGGCGACGGCGATCCTGGGCCGAGCATGGGCTACCAGCGCGGGCTGCAGAACCTCACCGCAGCACTCGACATTGCCGTTGCGGACTTTCCCAACCCAAGCCGCATTCTCCTGACGGGCGTGAGCGGAGGCGCTTTCGGAACGATCACCGCGTTGCCGTTGGTCCGGTATTACTATCCCAACACCGAGATCCTGCTCTTCAACGATTCCGGCGTGGGCGTCGCGAAGGACGGCGATCCAGACTTCGTCAACGAGACTTTGCTTGCGGGTTGGAACGCTTCGTCACTCATTCCCGCGTCGTGCCCGGACTGCACCAGCAACGGCCACATCACGCGTTTCATCGAATGGGAGCTCGCCGCAGACGACAACTTCACCATGAGCGCGTTGAGCTTCAGCGCCGACGAGGTCATCGC
>JAFDAJ010000366.1 GCA_019313915.1 Deltaproteobacteria bacterium | reverse complement strand
CGGTGCACGAGCTTCACACAGGGCACGATCAGGCCCTCGACCTGGAGTTCCATCGCATCGACGGAGAAGCCCCCGGGATCCTTGCCTCCGGTATCACCCTGGTGGGCTTGCAGCGCCTGGATGGCGATGATCTCACCGTCCGCATCGAAGCAGGGCGCGTAAACGTTGTAGTCCGGCAGGTGCCCGCCGCCGTGCTCCGGGTCGTTCCCGACGAAGACATCGCCAGGGCCCCAATCGTCGGCAATGCGATGCTCGAGGCCGTAGCGCACGGAGAGCGGCGAGATGAACAGCAGCTGGGGAATCCCGACGGAGACCGCCGCCAACCGCCCGTGACCATCGATCACGCTGGCATTGCGCTCGTTCGACTGGTTGATGATTGCGGACGACGCACATCGGCCCAGATGCGTCGCCACCTCGTAGCAGGTGGTCTCGAGCGCGCCGCGCACGATGCCCGCGCTCACCGGGTCGAGCTGCGCTTCCGTCGGCAAGGGCGGCCGGCGGGCGACTAGACGGCGATTCACCTCGTAGCTCAGGGCGGCCTCCCGGGGTCGATCTGACGGATCGTCAAATGTCAGGCGATCGTATCCGGGCGTGAGGAGGCTTGCCAACTTCGGGCTGCGTAGCCATTTCTCTGCCTATCCGGTTGGCTCCGCCGTGAGCCGTCGGTAGGGGAATGGCTCCGCAGTGATGGCCGCATGTAGAACCGGTGAGAACAGGTCCTCTTCATTCCAGCGTTCGTTGAAGCGAAATTGGAACTCGTTCAGGTACCTCTGAAGATGCTTGGGGCTGACTCCGTGATAGGCGCCTCGCAACCAGGTCTTGAGATTGCCGAAAACCGTATGAGCCCACGGCAGGCCATCCTCGACGTGTCGTCCGTGACCTCCCTTGCGAGGGCGATGGTCGATCCCCATTTTGCTGAGCGCCTTGTAGGCCGCCCAAGCATCGGTATGAACCGTGGCAGCCTCGGGCACAATCGACCCGTGAACAAACGAAGTCAGTACGGCACTGGTTGCGCGTGGAATCACCGCTAGTCGTACGAAACCGGCCGTGTGACCGCGGTGCTCGACCGCGATCGCCACCCCGACCTTGCCCGCACCACGTCCGTTCCATCCCTTGCGATAACCGCCGATGTAGGTCTCGTCCGCCTCGATATGGCCGGCCAGCAGTGGCGCCGGAAGGGCCGACAGCCCTGACCGAAGCTTGTGCAACAACGTCCACGCGGTCTGGTAGCTCCCGAGACCCGTGTCCTTCTGAAACTGAAGGGCCGAGATGCCCTTCTTGTGACGGGCTAGAAAGAAGACACCCAAGAACCACACGCGAAGCGAGACGCGGGTTCCATGAAAGACCGTTCCTGCTGTGACCGAACTCTGGTATCGGCATGAACGGCACTGCTCGAGCCATCGGTTCGCAAGGAAATGACCGCCTCGTCCGCCGCAGCGCGGGCACTCGAACCCGTGCGGCCAACGGGCACGACGCAGGTACGCCCAGCAATGGGCGTCATCCGGGAACTGGTCCTGAAACTCGATGAGTGTGCGCGGAAACCGCATTGTGACTTCCTCCTGGGAAGTCACCAAGGTGGGCCGCCGCCGTGACAACCACGGTCACAGGCGGAGCGAACCGGATAGGCAGAGGAATTCCAACAGGGGATCCACGTCCGATGAGGGGATGACTTAACAAGTCCCACGGGGGAAGCCGAGGGTCCGTCGCTACTTGGAGGCCCATTGGGAAAGAGCGCGTCGTTGTGCACCGGCGAGAAGCTCCCGGCCTTTACGAGGACATCTTTTCCGAAGCGACCCTCGGTGGCGATCCGAGCGAAGCCGCCAGGCCACAGCCCCAGCTTCTCTGCATCGACATCCAGGATCAGTTCGCTCGAGCCGACGTAGCGCGCGGTCTCGTCGAAGCCGCCGTCCATCACTCCCTGCAGGGTGTTGGTGATGTCGGCGGAGAACGCGAGACCGTGCTCGGAAAGCGATGTGCGCCGGCCCCCCCAGTCACCCGTGAGCCCGGGCGGGCTGAACACTTCATCGGTTGCCCCCAGCCCTTCCAAGGGGCCGTCCAGGATCTCGTCTGTGTCGGCCCGGGAGACAGAGGCGACCCCAAACATCAGTGAAATAGAAAGTGCTATCATCGAAATAGACACTGCTGTGCGTAGTGGTGCCAATTTCAGTTTCATTTTGACCTTTGTCCCCCGTGTTTTAGTGTTTGCATAAAATGCGGTTCAGCTCCAGAAAGATAGGGTCCGCTCGATGGTCCAATACATCGCAACGCTCCCAATCGT
>JAFDAJ010000365.1 GCA_019313915.1 Deltaproteobacteria bacterium | reverse complement strand
CGCCGGTCTTGGCGTTCGGTCCATGCGACGATGGGACTGCCAGAAGGATCGAGCGTGAGCGCGACATCTCCGTGAATGCGCTCCGCTTCAACCGGACCTCCCCCGAAGACGGAGACGAGGTCCTTGGCTGGGGGATTGATTCGCGCCGACGGAGCGAACGTCTCTGCACCATCGGAGCTCGCCGACAGATACACATCCCAGCTGAACTCCCGAAAATCGGAAAACGCGACGAACACATTGTCATCCCGCGCGGCGACCCGAACGAACGCTGCGTCCCCTCTCGGGTTGTCGCTGATGGTGTTGCTCGGGTCGACTTGAAGCGGCTGCCACGTCTTGCCGTCATCGCTGTAGGCGATCCAAGGCTTTGGGCGCTTGCCGGCCCGCAGGTCGAGCCAAGTTACGAGGAAGCGTCCCGTCACCGGGTCGATGGCGACATCCGGTTCCCAAGTGGTGGAGGTTGCTGGTTCGGTGAGCTCAGTTCTGGTCCACGTCCCGTCGACGCGCGTTACCGATACGATGCGGCTGGTTCCCTCCGCCAGCTCTTCTTCCCACGCCACGGCCATTCGACCTGCGCCCATCGCTACGCGTGGCAGGCGTTGGACGACGTCACGTGTGTCCACCAAGTCGACTTCGTCGAAGGCGCTACCGTCGTCAGTGACAAACACGCGAACCTTTTCAGCACCCGGAGCGCCCTCCATCCAAGCGATGATCGCGGAGGTTCCGTCACCTGCCAGAGCCGGGAAACGTTGATGGGTGTTGGCTGCTAGGGGTTCGGCAACCACTGTGCTCCGTCCCAACGCCCCAGCCTCTCCATCGCCGGTTGCTGACAAGCGACCATCGAGTGGCAGCGAGAGGTCGGCGGCGATCACCTCTGCCGCGTACGCATCTTCGAGAGGATCCCCGCTCCCGGGCAGCATTCGTTCCCCTCGATCACGGAGCACGGCTTGCCGCTCTTCGAGTGACATTGGCGGGCCGGGGTCTTCGATGACCCAAGGCTCGACCGCCAGCAGCCCGAGGTAAGGATCCTGACCGATGAACGAGCCTGTCACATCGTCCGGCGTGCTCGAGCTCGTCACGTGGGACTGGCAATCGAACACGAGCTCGAGGAGGTTGCCCTTGATGCAAGGTGTAACCGTATGACGAAACGACCCGTGCCGCTGCGTGTGCGCCCATGCGGATTGACGAACGATGTCGGGAAGCCAATCGCCCTCGTACTCCTCGACCCCCCAGCCCGAAAACGCCTCAGGCTGCAGCATGAGGTTCGCGCCCAGTGCATCGAGACGATGCAACAGCCCCGGCATCCAAGCGTCCTTTGAGATCACCATTCCTGACCGAGCGAATGGGAGCTCTACCGGTCGCATCTGGGTCAAAGGCCCGTGACTCAAGTCGAGAATGTCTTCCTCTGCCGGTACCAGATAGCTCTTCGCGACACGGGCTATCTCCTGGCCATCGGGGCCGAAGTACAGACCCCAGTTGTAGCCGGTCCCTTCGGTAGCGACATAGACGCTCGATACCGATTCGAGGTCGGGGTCGGCCAGCACCTCGATGTCGTTTGGATCGTCGCTCAATTCTGCCGGCGCGAAGTCTGCGGACACCGCGACATAGACCTCGTAGAGCTCGGCCATGGCGGGAAAAGTCTGGAGCGCGCGGTGTGTGGTGTCGGTCAGGCCGAGCACGAGGCGCTCGTTCGGGCTTGCATCGGGAAATCGTTCCCCGTAGTAGCGCATCGGTTCGGAGTAGGTGTTGAAGAGCGACAAGAAAGCCGGCACCGTTTTGGTTTCCGCGCGCCCGGTCGCCCCTCGCGACCCGATGAACGATCCGGCCAGCGTGGCGTTCTCGGGGAAGACCAGAAGATTGGGCTTGTCGTCGGCGAGGCAGGGCAGCACCTCGGTTCGCACGACGTCATCCCACGCTTTGCAAAACGAGGCGTAGTCTTCCATCTCCGCGTACCGGATCACCGGTCCGATCGCGAAGACGCGCACCGTCTCGCCATCGCCATCGTCTGCGATGTCGATGCCGCAGGTTTCGGGCACGGCCACGGGTGCATCGACTCCGAACCGCTCACAGGCGCCCGAAGAAAAAGAGCGCTGGGTGCTGCCCTCGCATGCGCAGACCAGCAGAAGCAAGGAAAAGATGAGACGTTTCATGCGAGGGATCTATGACCGGCGTCGGAGGATGTCGAGCGGATTTCGGTTGGCAGCGCGTCTAGGATCGACCCAGACTCTGTCCGTGGCTGGAGACGAAACTCGCATCCTTCTTCTCGAGGGCATTCACGAGACCGCG
>JAFDAJ010000028.1 GCA_019313915.1 Deltaproteobacteria bacterium | reverse complement strand
CTGCGCGTTGAAGCGCGCGATCAGGGGGAGCTCGCGGCGCTGGTAGTTGCGAAAATCCAAGGTCACGTTTCCGCGAAAGCCGAAGCTCGTCGCACGGAGGGTCGCTTTTCCGCCGCCGCAAACACCTCCAGGTACTCGGTCGGTGTAATGCTCAGCGAGAGGTTGCTCGCAAAGGAGTGCGCCGTGTCGGTTGGAACGAAGAAGTCACCGATGATGAAGAACTCAGTGTTCAGCGCGAGACGAAATGTGCCTTTGGGACCGGACGAGGCATCGATGATGCGAATGCCGCCCGTCGGTCCGCTGAAGCTGTTCTGAACCTCGGCTAGGCGAGCTTCCCGCTCGCTCGCGTCGGACGCTGGGTCGGCTTGCGCGTAGACCGGTGCAACGCATGCCAATGCAATGACGCCCCCCAACCAGGGCAGTATCCAGTTTCTACGCATTTCCCTCGCGTGTTCCCCACCCGAAATGATGCCATTCAAGGGGTGCCCAGTGCCAACTTGAGGGGCTATTTGGCGGCGATGTGCAGATCCGCCTTGCCGTCCGGCGGGATCATGACCTTCTTGGGCGCGGTGGCGCTGCCGTTGTTCGGCTTGAATACGGCGAGGTATCGGCCGCCGGGCACCGCGCGCATCGTGCAGGTCCCCTGACTGGTTGTGCAGGTAAACGTGCCACCGTCGCCAGTCAGCTCGACACGGCCATCGACCGGCTTGTTGTCCGAGCTACGGACCTTGACGTGGACGACGGCGTCGGCCTTGACCTGCGTCGTCACCGTAAGGCTCAGAGCACAAACGAGGATGGCGGCCAGGCGTTTCATCAGGCGTCACCCTTCTTCGGCTGCCTCAGCAAAATCGCTGAGGCGAACTTCTTCATATTCATCGTCATTGGATTGCGGCGGCTCCGAATCTTCGACGTCGTAACCGTCAACAGCTTCAACGGCGGCCGCGGCTCGAGGACCGTCGGGGTCCGGAAGCGGGGGCCGTGAGGGAATCGGAAGGCCGTTTTCGTAGACGAAAAGGCCTGTCGTGTGAACGTCGCTAACCTCGCCCTCAGCCGTGAACAACGACTCCTCAGCCTGCGCCAAGGACGGCCGCGTGAGCCCCTCGGGAGGTTCGGCCAGGCGAAGCGTAGGCGGTGCGGGCGGAGCCTCGGGAGGCGCAGCCATCGAAGGAACGGGAACTGGCATACCGACTTGCGGCTCTTCGGCGATGCCATGCTCAAACGCGTACTCCGAGTCGAAACCGCCCTCTTGGTCGGTGTTCGCTTCGAGCGCCGACTGCGCATCCACAGAAAGCTCAGCCCCGGCCTCCGCATCCCAATCCGAAGCCTCGCCCATGCTGGCCTCGACTACGACATCATCGGCGTCTGACTCCAACACCGGCTCCGACACACCGGCTCCGACACTGGCACAGACTCCAACACCGGCTCCGACACTGGCACAGACTCCAACACCGGCTCCGACACTGGCACAGACTCCAACACCGGCTCTGACACTGACGCTGTCTCTGACGCTGTCTCTGTCTCTGACGCTGCCTCTGTCTCTGTCTCCGGCACTGGCGGCTCGGACACCGCCATCATCGCTTCGGCATCCACCGCGGCAATGACCGTCGCTGGCTCATCATCGTAGTCGTCTTGGTCTTCGTCCTCATCTTGTTCGTCGCTCGCTTCCGGCGGCACGGTATCGGGCGCATCCTCATCCGGCGGAACCGTCACGGGGGCGTCTTCTTCGGGCGGCTGTGAGACCACCTCGTCGGCCATAAGCTCGATGTCATCGTTGGTGGGCGCGGCCTCGTTGACGACTGGCTCGTCTTCCTGGGCTGCTGGGCGATCGGAAACCGCCTGACGCGCGAGAACGAGGCGCTCGAACACGACCTCGGAACGACCCTCGAGTTGCAGCGCCTCGACGACGACGTCGTAGCGAGTCTCTGGCAGGCGTTCGGCGCCACCGTCGACAGCCGCGCGCACGCGTCCCGTTCCTTCGAGAGCGGGCGAGCCATCGGCAAGCAGCACCGCGAATTCGATCTGGGATCCGTCTTCGTAGGCGACCGGCCCGTACAGGATCAACGTGTCTTGTTCGACCCGATCGAGAAAACCTTCGGAGAGCTCTCCTAGGTCGTTGAAGTGTGTCGGTACCGTGAGGACTTGGCTCATTACTCCCCCGCTTCGCTTTCTTCGAGAGGACTCGTTTGCAGCTCGTCTCCAGCTGCGAGGAGCTCCTCTACTCTACGCTCGGCTTCATCCAGTCGTTTCGCTCCGGCCCGCGATAAGCGGACTCCCTCTTCAAACATCGCCAGAGACTGCTCGAGAGGCAAATCTCCTTCTTCCAATTGCTCCACAACGGTCTGGAGGCGCTCCATGACCTCCTCGAACGGTGTCTCCTCCGAGGAAGCGCCCCGCACCTTTGATTTCCCCATGTTTTCAACCATACAGCACCAAAAGGCCTTCGTCACCAACGTGTCTATCGGGCGTATTCGAGTTGAAGTGTCTCTGAGGGCGCTGTAGGTGAGTGAAGGAGGAGCACGTCCACCGCTCCCGGGCCCCTGAGCTGATGCGCCGAACCCACTCTGTCGTCACCCCTGGCAATCACGATGGCGTTCACCTGGGTCACAGGGCGCTCATCAACGCTGCCAAACGGACCGCCGACGCCCACGGCTGGCAAACGCTCGCCATGTGCTTCGAGCCGCACCCGACGGCGGTTCTGGCGCCGGAACGGGCGCCGGTGTTGATCACCGACATGAACCGGCGCGTCGAGATCCTGAAGGGGGCGGGATGTGACGATGTGGTGGTCCTGCCGTTCGACAGCGAATTCTCCAAAATGACTCCAGATCAGTTCGTTCAACGGGTCTTGTTGGATGCCTGCGACGCCAAGGGCGTAGTCGTGGGCCCAGATTTCCATTTTGGGCACAAACGCTCCGGCAACATCGTCACACTGCGGCAATGGGGCCAGCAGGAGGGCTTCTCCGTCGAGCTCGTCGAGCCGGTCATGTTTGAAGGCGACGCGGTCTCCTCGACGCGGCTTCGCCGAATCTTGAGCGAAGACGGCAACGTAGAGGACGCCGCTGTGATGATGACACGCGTGCACGAGACGACGGGGCTCATCGTGCAGGGTGACCAGCGGGGCCGCGAGCTTGGGTTTCCCACGGCCAACCTCGAGGTGGGGCCGCTACTGCTGCCGAAAGACGGAGTGTACGCGGTCGTCGCGCGGTTGCTCGACGAGACCGGGTCGCCGCTGTTGCACGGCGTCGCCAACTTGGGCAATCGGCCAACCTTCGGAGCGGGACGTTCAGTCGAGGTGCACTTGTTCGGCTTTGACGGAGACCTTTACGGAAAGCGCATGCGGGTCGGCTTTGTGGCTCGCATCCGTGGCGAATCGAAATTTGATGGTCTGGAGGCGTTGCGCGAACAGATCGATCGGGACTGCGACCAAGCCAAGAACGCGCTACAACAACGGAACCCGGATTTGGTTCGATGGATCTAACGCGACTCTACAATCTGACGACACCAGAGCTTCGAGAAGAAGCCGAGCGCTTAGGCGTGGGCGACACGTACGCGATGAGCCGCGGCCAGCTGATTCACGCCATCCGAGGCCAAGCGAGCGGGCAGCCCTCGACGGGCTTTCTCGGCAAGGTCGTCGGCTTCGCGAAATGGGCGCTGCAGGCCGCACAGGAAGAGGCCCCGCGCAAAGACGAGGCTTCGAGCCCTCCGCGGGGCGAGGCGCTGGGGTTGGAGACAGGGTCAGGGTCAGGGCCGGCGTCAGAGCCAGTGTCAGGGCCAGTCTCAGCGTCAGAGCCAGCGTCAGAGCCAGCGTCGGTGCCAGTGCCAGTGTTGGCGCCTGGGCCGGTGTCGGCGCCTGCGCCAGTGGCGGCGCCTGCGCCAGCGAGTGTGCAAAGCATGGGAACCGGGACCGCGTTCGGGACCGGGGCTGCGGGCGAGTCTGAGCCGACGACGGAGTCCGCGCCTTCAAGCCGGCCTCCCGTCGGCGTCTTTTCCAAGAGCGTCGGAATGTTCGAGGAGCCGTTCCCGACTCGGACCATGGCGCGCATCCTTGCGGAGCAGGGCCACTTCAAACGGGCGCTTGCGATCTACGCGGGGTTGCTGCGCGAAGAGCCTGGGGATCGCGAGCTGAGCGCGGAAGCAGATGGCGTTCGCGCGCGTTCGCGGGCACGTCGTCCGCAAGCCCACTGATGCCAGCAATTTTGCTCGACGCGCCATCTTCCGCATGATGAAGACGTGACGCAGCCTCGGACTCAGCAGCGACAACACGACCGATACCCGGTCCGCATCTCTTGCGAGGTCACCATCTCAGGGCAGACACTCCACGCGGAAACCAAGAACCTGAGCGGCGGTGGCGCGGCGATCCGTTTTGCGCGGCTCCTGACTGTCGGAGAGGTCGTGACCGTCAGCTTCTTCTTGACGCAGGATGGGATCGAGGACGCCGATCGACCGCCGTTCGAATGCGCCGCCTCGATTCGCTGGGTCAATCCCGCCGGTGATCGCATGCATGAAGCAGGGCTGCAGTTTCTGTCGCCATCGGCGCAGCAGCGTGAGCTGCTCAACGATTTCTTGAAGCAGGCCGTCTAGCCCCCGAGACACGATAAGAGCGCGACTAGGCCATCGCGGGGGCCGACTCACGGCGCAGCGGCGGCACCAGGGCACGCACTGCAACTGCGCAAACGCAACCCACCGCGAGGGCGCTCCATTGTGGAAAGAGCGCACCGAAATCGACGAGGTGCCCGGCTAGGGCGAGTCCGAGCCCCAACCCTGCGCAGGCCACGGCTGCCTTTTGGCTCATGTCGAATACTTGAGCGGCGAAGAGAATCACGACCGCTTTGCCAACGACCGCTGCGATTCCGGCAACCGAATCTGCCAACGGCCATCCGCCGAGAAACAAGGCGGCCCCCAATACGGCGGCCGCTGCCGAATAGAGCGACGAGGTAACGGAATTGCGTGAGCTCACCGTTTGGAGCGCATAGAGATAGGCGCCGAACGCAAAGAACGAAGCAGGAGACTGAAAGAGATACCAGCGCAGCACCGGCGGGCTCTGCGCCGCAACGATCGCCGCGATGCTGGCGGTCCGCGCCAGGAGCATGACCGTCAGGGTCGCAACCACGGCGAACGCAAAGCTGAGGGCCCCAGCCCGATGCCTTGCCGCAAGCGTGAAGAGCGCGGCAAAGGTGCCCAAGCCCAAGATCCACATGGTGGTCCATTGGAGGGCCGAAACGCAGAGCAACAGGGCGGCAAATATCAGCACCAGGCTCGAACGAGTCAGCCACGCCGATAGCGAGACCTTCGAGGGCCGAGCGCGCAGGCACAGCGCCGCTGGGGAAACCCAGCCGAGGAGCAGCCCCAAGAGCACGAAGAGCCCGAGCGCAATCGGGTCTACCGCGCGCTCGGTAGCCTCGTGTGGCCAGCGCAGTGCATGGACCCCGCGAAGCCCGTCCCGGGCGACGAGCACGATCGACTCACTCCTGCTTGGGTCGGGGACGAAGTCGCGCCAGCTGTAAAGGCTCATTCCGTCGAGGCCGATGAGCGTGTCCTCCGGCTTCAAGCCCTGAATTGCCGCAAATCCGTCCGGGTCCACCGCGACCACGCGAACGCCCACGGTTCCAAGCTCCTCACGGGAAAGCTCGAGACCGAAGCTCTGCGCGCCGACTGGCTCCGTCGGCTCCTCGCGCACGCTGTCTGCGCGCAGCTGGGCGGAGGTGTCGGGTAGGAAGTCGACTCGAACCCGCTGTGCAGAAAACACATCCCGGCGGTTGTCGGCCGCGCGGAACCCAACCCTGAGCTCTCCATCAACCGTGGCACGGCCCCCGAGCGCGCTGATGAACTCTTCCCCGATCGGGATCTCGATGAGCGACTCAGACTGCACATCCCCGACGAGACGCGCGTCCACCGTACTCGCAGGCATTCCCGGGCGATAGACCGACCCGCGCAGCACGATGTCGGGCGCCCTCCCCAGTGGGAAACCCCGGCCATGAATTCGAAGCGTTGCACCGGGTTCGATCTCCGACGGCTCGATGGTGTCCACTTCGAGCAGCGCGAGGTCGTCGTAACCGCTGCACGCGCAGAGCAACGTGACGAAGAAGACGATCGCTCGCATCGCCCTTCCGTTTCGCCGGCGCACCAGGAAAGGTCAAGAAATCCGAGAGCGCGTTTGCGCAGCGCCCGAGGGGTGCTAAGCCGGGCTCCCTTTGGGGCCATAGCTCAGCTGGGAGAGCGTCGCACTGGCAGTGCGAAGGTCAGGGGTTCGATCCCCCTTGGCTCCACCCCGTAAAAGCGATGCTATGCATCGCTCACGGGGCTGCGCCCCCGCGGCTGCCAGTGAGGTGAGGCCTACTTCTTCTTGGCCGGCGCTTTCTTCTTCGACGTTTTCGACTTCAGCTGCTTCGCCGCCTTCTCGACCTTCTTCTCGAGATCGGCGATCGCCTTGGTGGCGCGCTTCCTTTGAGCAGCGCTCGTCTTGGCGGCGGTCTTCTTCGCCTTCGTGAACTTGCGCTTGATGTCGGTGCTCGTCTTCTTCGCCTTCCGCTTCAAAGCCGCCGTTTCTTTTTGGGCGTCCTTCTTGGCCTTGGTCAGCTTCCTTTTAACTTGAGCGCGCGTCTTTGCGGCCTTCTTCTTCAGCGCGGCCGCTTCGGCCTTCACCGTCTTCTTTGCGGTCCGCTTCTTGGCTGCCTTCTTTGGTGCGGCCTTCTTCGGCGCTGCCCGCTTCTTGGCGGCCTTCTTCGGCGCTGCCCGCTTCTTGGCGGCCTTCTTCGGCGCTACGCGCTTCTTGGCCGCCTTCTTCACGGTCTTCTTGGACGCCGACTTCTTCGTCGCCCGCTTCTTGGTGGATTTCTTTGTGGCAGCTTTCGCCATAGCACGCTCCGTTGTGAGTGAGCGCGCAGTATAGACAAGCAAACCGGTTTGCGAACAAAAAATTCGCGTGCCTACGCGCCCGGTACGTTTCCGTTCTCGTGCGGCATCCTGTGGCGCGGGCTCTGGAAGTAGTGCATCGGTGAGTACTGCATCAGGTTGGTCGCGCGGGATGTGTACAGGCCGGCGTACTGCTCGACCTGACTGCCAAAGCTCGACACTTCGTTGCCCGCCTTGAAAACCGAGCCCCAAAAGGGGTGAAAGGCTTCGTCGAGAACGTCGTGCAGCGACGACCGCTCGGCGTCCAGGTCCTTCAACTGGGCCCGGAGGCGGTCGATCGAACGTCTGTGACGGACGCGCTTTGCTTCCCAGGTGGCTCGCTGTGGGCCGGACTCGTGACCATTTAGCGTGCGTTCGACCTTCTTGAGACGCGCTTGATGCTCGCGAAGCTCGTCCTGCACCGCGTCCCGCATCTGGTCGAGAGCGTCGGACCGCTCGAAGCTGAGGGCGTGCTCGCGGAGCACCCGGAGCTCGTCGTCCATCTCCTGGATGATCATGGCGGTTCGCCAGGTCGATTCCTTCTTGGCGCGAAGCACGTCACCATAGATGTGATCGCCGACGTAGAGCACCTCATCGCCCGCAAAGCCCAGAGCCCGCTGGAGACCAGCGATGTTGCCCCCGGTGTACACCCGGCCACGAACGGGTTCGCGGCTCTCCTCCTGGGTTTCGAGGTCGACGAAGGGCGCCTTGTCCGTGAAAAAGCTCGGCTTCTTCGAGAAGGTGCAGATGTAGTCGAGGTAGTTCTTCCAGCTCGGATACTCATCGAGCGCGTCGTTCAGAAGGTACGACATCACCGCGTCGGTGTATTCGGGGCCGGAATTGGTGAGCAGGAATACGCGCTTGCCCGCGCTTCGAAGCTTGTGGAAGAGCAGGCCGAGGTCCGGGTCACGATCGACGTACCGGGGTAGATCGTCCAGCACCGCGTCGAGGATCGAGCCGTCCTGGTGAGAAAGGTCGGCGCACTCCCGGATGTCGGCGAAGAGCTGGTCGTGGTCGAGCGTGTCTGTGCGCGGCTCGAGATGCTCGATCACGGCGGCGTAGACCGCCACCTCAGACAGCGAGTAGAGAGTGTCGACCCAGTGATAGCGCCCGGTGCCCGGACGCAGACGCCTTGTGTGGTACGCGCGACGGCGCTCTTCACGGCCGAGCTTGCGGAACCCATGGTACGCGGTCTTCACGTACCGGTAACGGTCCATCTTCAGCACGTTGCCAAGCTTCCGGTCGATCAGCAGTCCGCGGATCGGGAAGTCGGTCCGGTACTTCATCGCGAGGAGCTCTTCAGGGTACCCGCGGTCGACTAATTTGCTGACGGTCGCCTCGATGCTGAGCCGATCCATCTCCGCCTGGCGATAGACGGCAAGCGTGTAATCCATGTCGAAGCCGACGGCCTTGACCTGGTCGAGACGCAGGTTGCGGTTGCAGTAAACCCTACGCCCAGCGGGCGGAGGAAAGACGCTCCCGGTTGGGGAGTCGAACTCGGGCGCCGGGAAACGCTCCTGCAAGGAGTCGCTCAGTTGTCAACGGGGTAAACGGCGACGCGCTTGCCGGTGCGGCCGCGACGCTCGAACGTCACCACACCGTCAACCTTGGCCCAGAGCGTATAGTCTTTACCCACGCCCACGTTTGCACCGGGGTGAAATGTCTGGCCGACCTGACGAACCAGGATGCTGCCTGCAGGGACGGTTTGGCCACCGAACACCTTGACGCCACGGTATTGCGGGTTCGAAGTGCGGCCGTTGCGGGTTGAGCCCTGACCTTTTTTGTGTGCCATGGCGCTCCCTTAGCCTTTCACGCTGTCGATGCGGAGCTCGGTGTACGGCTGCCGGTGACCACGACGGTTCCGATAGCCCTTCCGGCGCTTCATCTTGAAGACGATGATCTTCTTGGCGAGGTCCTGCGCAACGATTTCGGCCGTGACTTTGGCTCCACCGACATGCGGTTTGCCTACTTCGACCTTCTCGCCACCGACCATGAGGATGTCGTTGAACTCCACTTTGGAGCCGACATCGCCGACTAGTTTTTCGACGCGAATCGTGTCGCCCTCGGCAACTCGATACTGTTTTCCGCCTGTTTGAATGACCGCGTACATCATGAATCCGTCAGTCCCTGGGTTTCAGGGGCGCGTAGTCTAAGGGCTCGCGCCTTCCCTGCAACCCAAAACCGAGCGCCGGAAGCCTCGAAGCGAAATGGCACGCTAAGCCCCTTGAATCACGTAGGAAATAGCTCTTCAGAAGCCGGTCTCCGGAGGCTGGGACGCCGCGGGTCGAGCATCAAGGCGACCGCAACCGCCGCGTACTCCAAGATCTGTAGCGAGGGCGAGAGCTCCCAAACCTGTTCGGTAACCCACTGGTCCAGCGGCGCATAGGCAACGAGGACCGCCGCGCTCCAGACCAGACCGGCCGAGCCCCCCGCGGCGACCTCGAGCGGCAGGAGCCAGGCGAGGTACCAAGGGTGCACCTGAGGCGAGAGAAGAAGGACGGCCCAAACCAGCGCGCGCGTCGCCTGCAGTGGGTGCAGGCGCCGGTGAACGATCAGGAAGCACAGCAAGAGCAGAGCCGCCGCAACGCTCAACCGCGCCGCGAGGTCGGCCAGGCTTTCGCCGAAGAGCGTTCCGCTCAGCGCGTGGATCAGCGCAAAGACGCTGTCGTTGCCACGCCATCGGGTCGCGAACTGTCCCAAGCCCGAACCTGGATCCCCGAGCGCCCGCGACCAAACGAGTGGCATGAGCAGGAGCGCCGAAGTCAGTCCAGTCGCAACCAGCATCTTGGGCCGACGCGCCATGAGGGGAAGCAACACCAGGCCCACCACTTTGAGCCCGACCGCAGCGCAAGCCGCGACACCTGCCTGCACGAAGCGATGCCGCGACAGGGCCCATGCCGCGATGAGGAGTGCAACGCCACACGAGATGTCGAAATGACCATTGAGCGCCGCTTCACTGAGGAGCAGCGGATTCATGGCGAGCGCCAGGGACGCCCTTCGCTCCGTGCAGACACGCGCAACCGCGGCAACCGACAGCACGTGGGCGAGCAGCGCCACGAGCTTGACCGACCAGACTTTCCCGCCTAGCCATTGTGCGGCGACGAATAGGAGCTGCGCGAGCGGCGGATAGATACTTCCAAGCGGTTTGTTGTTGATGTTGACCCAGAGCTCATCGCGGAATTGCGCCAACGCCGGGTCATCGGGCGCGAGTCGATAGGGGTTGATCCCTTCGAGCCAGAGCCGCCCCTCCCACAGATAGCGATAGACGTCGTCGGACAGGAGCGGTGGTGCGAAGACGAGTGCTGCGCCGAAGAACAGCGCCGTTCCTATCGCAATCCGATCGACGACTCGCTTGCTGGGCAAGGAGCGTGAGGAGACGACGGCGCCGGCGTAGGGAATGAAGCAGAACGCCAACGCGGCGGCGACGGTGGAAGGCGAGCAGCCGGACCGCGCAGCGAGCGCAAGCCCAGCAACGATGCACGCTTGTAGCGCCAGGCTCAGGGCAAAAAGTGCGCGGCCCCGGCGGGCGCTCATTGGACGACGAACCGGACGACTCGAATCCGTTCGCCGGGCAACAGGCTGTGCCGGTACTGGCCTGCGATTTCGCGCCCGACCGCAACGGAGATGGTCACGTAGGTAGGACCTCCACTGCTTACGCACTCACCCCAGTAGTGCACCTCGACTTCGTAGATTCCGTCCATCGGTCGAGTGCCGACCCAACGAATGTTTTCGATCTGAGGGTTGGGCATGTCGCCCGCGCAGTCGCCACGCCCCGAATGATCGACACGCGCACCAAAGGGGGTCGATGTCCGCTGGAAGCTCAGCGTGTCGCCGAGGGGACCCGTGACGTAGAGGTCGATGTCCGCTCCCGTGTCCCACGACGCGGTGACCTGCATCAGGCCGCCCCCGTACCCGCAGCCATCGTCGATCACGCCGTCACAGTCATCGTCAATCGCATTGCAGGACTCTTCCACGGGATTGGAACAATCGCGCGGGATCTGCTCCGCCGTGGCGATCGGGACGATCGACACGAGAGTAGGCGGCTCGACGACGCTCGGCATGTCGTCTGTCTCCGCGACGTCGCGAGCGGTCTCGCTGACGGGTCCATCGGCGCCTCCGCTGGCGCAGCCGAGTAGCAGGATCGAACAGGCGATGAAGACTCGTCTCGTCATCCGGCGGGCACTATAGTCGAGGTAGCGTACAATGCGGGCGCGATAATGGAGGCACTCAACCAAGCCAAAGAAGCGATTGCCGATCGGACGGGAAAGGTCGACGTGGCGATGGTCCTCGGGTCGGGGCTCGGCGACTACGCCAACAGTCTGGAAGGCGCGCACGCGATCCCATACGGCGAGATCCCTCACATGCCGCTGTCCAGCGTGCCGGGGCATGCCGGCAACCTCGTGACCGGGCGAAAGGCAGGCAAGCGGATCATCGCAATGCAGGGACGCGCCCACCTGTACGAAGGCAACTCGCCCGGCGAGGTCGTCTTCGGCGTCCGATTGATGGCTATGCTCGGCGCCGAGATCTTGATCGTGACCAACGCCGCCGGAGGAATTTCGCCAGAGCTCGAGGCGGGTGACCTGATGGCGATCACCGATCAGCTCAACCTGACGGGCTCGAGCAGCCTCGTCGGCCCAAACGACGAGCAACTGGGTCCGCGATTTCTCGACATGACGACCGCGTTCGACCCGTCGCTGATCGAAACCGCAAGCAGCGTGGCGGCTGCGCTAGGCTTCGAGCTCGAGCGAGGTGTCTACGCCGGGCTGTTGGGGCCGGCCTACGAAACTCCAGCCGAAGTTCGCATGCTCGGGACGCTCGGGGCGGACGCGGTGGGGATGAGCACCGTGCTCGAAGTGCTCGCCGCGCGCCACATGGGGCTTCGCGTTCTAGGGATCTCGTGCATCTCGAACCTCGCGGCTGGGATCTCGAAAAGCCCGCTGAGCCACGAAGAGGTTACAGAGACTGCCGGGCGTGTGCGGTCGCGGTTCGAGTCGCTGTTGTCGGGCGTGCTGGAGTCGATGTGATGAACGAAGGCGCTTGGGATGAGTTGAAGCAAGCGGCGAGGCTCGCGCGCAGCCACGCGTACGCCCCCTACTCGGGATTCACCGTTGGGGCGGCCGTCCGGACCAAGAGCGGCGCGGTGTTCACGGGGTGCAATGTCGAAAACGCGAGTTACGGCGCCACAATTTGCGCGGAGCGTGCGGCATTGGCGGCTGCAGTCGCTGCGGGAGAACGGGAGCTGGCGGCGCTCGTGATCGCTTCGGGGGCGCGGCGCCCTACGCCACCGTGCGGCATCTGCCGCCAATGCCTGTCGGAGCTCGCGCCGAGCCTTCCAATACGAAGCTACACCGGTGACGCGCACGCGGAATACGACCTCGCATCGCTCTTGCCCCACGCGTTTAGTCGTGATCAGCTCGACTGAGTCGCGCTCAGTTGCGGCCTTGAGCGATCTTACGAAGCTTCGCTTCGACGTCTGCACGGTCGATCGCCTCACGATCGGCCAGCTCCAGGTAGCGCCCGTACTGCACGACAGCATCCTGACGTTTCTTCTGTGCGTAGTAGATGTCGCCCCGCAGCCGATGCGAGTCTGCGAGCCACGCCTTACGACCGGAAGCCTGCTCACCCAGAGAGACTGCCGTGCCGAGCGACGTCTGCGCCTCGGCGCTACGGGCCTCGTCGAGCTGTAGGCGCCCCAAGCGGTACCACCAGTAACCACGCTCAGGATCACCCGCGACGGCCTTCTCGAAGGCGACAATCGCTTCCTTCATCTGGCCCAATTGGTAGTGGCACTCGCCCATGGCCGCCCAAGCATCGATCCGTTCCGGATTGAGCTCGATCGCCTTGCGCAAATCGGCCAGGGCGTCCCGCACGATGCCGGCACGGATCCGAATCCGCGCCCGGAGCCAGTAGGCGTCACCGAGGGTCGGATCGAGCTTCAGCGCGTTGTCCAGGTCCCGCAGCGCGGTGGTCATCTCGTTCGACTCGAGCGCCACCCATGCGACGTACATTCGATAGAGGCCATTGTCGGACTCGAGACGCGCGGCGCGGAGGAAGTGCTGCCGCGCGGTTTCGAACTGGCCCCGCTCCATCTCGATGCGGCCGAGATAGTGCTCCGCCTCGGCGGAGTAAGGCTGAGCTTCGATCACCTCGAGCAACAGCTTCTCTCCTTCGTCGAACTGACCGGTGAGAACCAACACGGCGCCCAAGCGCGATTTCAGTGCAGCGTCCTTGGGCGCCTCTTCGAGGGCTTTGCGATAGCTGGTAACCGCGGCGTCCATGTCGCCGCTGGCCTCGGCGAGTCGGCCCTTCTCGAGCGGAAGGCCGGGGAACTTGGCGTCCAGCGCTTGAACCTTTTCTAGCTCCGCATGGGCCTCGACGAGCATGCCCTTGCGTCGGTACGCTATGGCAAGGCCGAACTGGGCTGCAGAATCTCGGGGCTCCATCTCGAGCGCCTGGCCGAACTGCTTGATCGCCTCATCGAGGCGGTTGCGGTCGAGCTCGGCCCAACCGAGCAAGCGCCGAACCTGGGCGGTGATCTCGACGTTCTGCTGCGCTTCGACGAGAACACCAACCGCCTCGCCCGGACGCTTGGTCGACCTGTAGTGTTGTGCGAGCGCCATGTACGCCTGAAACGACTTCGGCTCGAGGGCGATCGCGTTTCGGAAGTGCTTCACGGCTGCTTGGGTCTTGCCCAGGCCCTCGGCCACCATCCCCTGCCAGAGTTCCACGTTGGCGTTCACTGGCTCGGGCGTCTTGAGGTCGGCGAGCAATTTCCGGGCGTCTTCGGCCTTGTCCATCGCGAGGAGCGCCTCGGCGCCACCAAGCTTGGCCTCGACCACGACTTTGGGCTTCCCCGTTACGTCCATCTCGCTCCCGGGTCGAATCTCCGATCCGAGCACGGTCTGGAAGCGGGCGTAGGCGTCCGGATAGGCACCCTCCAACAGAACGAGCCGCGCCGCCCCGAGCGCTGCTTCCGCATTGCTCGTGTCGAGCTCTATTCCCTTTTCGTACATTTCGCGAGCGGCACCCAGACGTCCGCGGTGTTCCTCGATCCGCGCGATGAGCGTGAGAGACGAGGACTTGTCGGCGCGCGCGACCTTGAGCGTGGCGCCGTTGACCGGCGTGAGGCCGGCAGGGGCTTGAAGAAGCTGATAGGCCTCGTCGAACTGGCCCTCGTCGATCAGCAACCCTGAAACGGCAACGCGGGCGCCGGCGTGATTCGGACTGAGCTTCTGAGTCGCCTTGGCGGCCGTGGCGGCCTTGTCGTGGTCGCCGAGGATACGATACGCGCGGGCGAGGCCCCATTGGGCGCGGGCGCTGTCGTGTTTCTTCATCGCGCGGTCGAATGCGTCGACGGCGGTTTGCCCTTCACGGGCTTTGAGCGCGATCTCACCAGCCACCAAGTCGACATACACGTCGGTCGGGTCGTCTTGCACGGCAAGTGCGATCTCGGAATTCGCGGTGGCTGTGTCGGCGGTGCGGAGCGCATCGGCTGCAAGCGCGACATGAACGCGCGGCGCTTCATCGCCCCTTCGCTGCAGGTGCAACCGGAGGGCGTCCGCGGCGCCTGCGCTCTCGGCTTCTTGTCCGTAGCGTGCCTGATAGTACGACTCGTGCAGGAGGCTCCTCGCGACGAGCGAGCGATTGAGGCTGGCATCGCGGCGCGCGGCCTCGAGCCTAGCAAGCGAGCGCCGCGCGGCCTCATACGTGTCCGACGATGCAATCATCTCGGCTTCCTCGACCGCCTGCGCGACCATCACTGCATCGCCCGAAGCGGGGAGAAGCGGCTCCACGAGGTGGATTCCAAAGAGGCCGTACTGGGTGGTTCCGAGATAGAAGCCCGCTCCAAGGACCGCTGCAATGGCCCCCATCGCAGCGGCGGCCTTCATCAGCCACGGTGGCCGTTTGATCGAGAGCGCTTTGACTTTGATTTTGCGCTTGGACGCGGCAACCACGTCCTGCCCCGAGCCGGTAGGGTTCGGCATGTGGTGCACGCCATCGTCGCCCTCCCCGGAGAGATCCGAGAACTCCAGCCCGTCGGCTTCCGGCAGCTTGAGCTCCGCGGAGTCGCGGCTGATGCGGTCTGAGCCCGGCATGCCGCCCAAAGGCGGAGCGCCGGGCGCGCCAAGGGGCTGCCCGAGGGGTGGCGGTGGGCCTGGCGCCCGCGGCGGGGCATCCAGCTCCATCTCGAGGTCGATGTCGGCGCCGTCGGGGAGATCGAGCTCGATCGGCCCACCCCCGTGAATTCGCTCGGGACCGTCGATGTCGAGGTCCATGAAGTCGTCCCTTGCGATGGGCAAATCTTCTTGCTCACCCGGCATCGGCAACTCGGAGTCGAGGGAGATCGGTGCCGGAACGGCAGACTCAGTTTTCGGCGTGGGCAGCTCGGCATCGGTGAGCGCCATCGGCAGATCGATCTCCTCGTCCATCGGCTTGATTTCACGAGCCCGTGCAGCGCCCATCGGCGCGGGAAGGTCGGTGCCGCCCGGGGCCTCAAACGGCGCAGGAAGGTCCATGTCGGAGAACGGGTCGAAGCCGGAAGGCCCTGCCGGTGCCTTCGGGGCTGGAAGGTCGGCAACACCAGGATCGTCAAACGGATCGAAGTCGAGCGAACGGCCGCCCTTCTGGGGCGCGGGCAGATCCACGAGCTCACCGCCGGAAAAAGGCGTAGGAAGATCGACTTCGCCGGGGGACGCCGGCAAATCGGAAGGGGGCGACTTGATCGCCGCTGCAGGCGGGGGTGGCGGTTCTTGCGGACCCATCCCGACCTGCGTCGGCTTTCGCCGCGGCCGTTTCATCGCTCCTGGCGCGGAGCCCCCTCCGGTCTTCGCAGTCGAGCCATCCCGATGAACTTGAAAGCTTTCACTGCACTTTGGGCATCGCATCCGCAGCCCGTCCTCGGGCAAACGGTGCTCGTCCACGTCGTAAGCCGCATTACACGACGGGCAACTAACCTTGATCATGACCCCTACTGTCCCCCGGGGATCAAACATAACACGCCTGCCCCGCGCGCCCTAAACCCTCGTAGTCCGATTCCGATCGCAGCGGAACCTAGAGGCGATGGGTGTGTATGTCCTACCTTGACGCCTACGGAGCTGGAGGACTACCTTCCCGTCAACCGTGAAGCGAAACGTTCAGATCGAGATTGCCGGCGCCCGTTACCGAATGTCCTCGGATGCCGACGAAACATACCTACAACGACTGGCCGATATCGTGAACCAACGGGTAGAGGCCCTCGGCCCCAAGGCGGCACGCGCGGCAACGCCCGCGCAGCTCCTTGCAGTCGTTGCGCTCAGCCTCGCCGAGGATCTCGACGCGTCCGAGCGACGGCACGAGAGCCTGGAGGCCAAGACGCGTCAAGTCGTGGACACGGCCATTCGACGCATCGATCAACGCCTGCAAGCGGACACCGAGCTCGCTCAGCAAATCGACCCGTGAGCGCGGACGAGCTGGAGCACGCCGAAAGCATGCTCCGTCAACGTGCTAAGCAGGCGCTGCGTGCTCGAATGCGCGCGGTGCGTGAAGCGCTTCCCGGCTCGGCGTGCGATGCGCGTTCCGCTGAAATCACCCAGCGTCTATTCGCGCTTGCGGAGGTCGAACAGGCGGCAACGATTCTCGCGTTTGCGTCCATTCGCAAGGAAGTGCGAACGCGCGCAAGCATGCAAGCGGCATGGGCGGCGGGTAAGCGCGTGGCCTTGCCACGTGTAGTCGGAAACGAGCTACAACTACATCTCGTCGATTCGGAAACCATGCTCATCGAAGGGGCGTTTTCCGTTCCCGAACCGCCGGCCACCGCCGCGATGGTGCAGCCCGGTGATGTGGACGTCGCCCTCATTCCCGCGTTAGCAATCGACCCGCGAGGCTACCGAATCGGATACGGTGGTGGCTACTACGATAAGCTGATCCCGCAGCTCCAACGCGCATGCACGTGCGCGATTGCGTACGATTTTCAGTTGATCGCTGAAGTGCCAGAGCTCCCGTTCGACGTTGCGGTCGATGTCGTCATTACCGATGAGCGCGTGATTCGCACGAAGTGAAGCACGGGGCGATCCGGGGCGGCCGCAGTGGTATAGGTGCGACGTGGTTGCGGACGTAGCACAGCGAAAGCTCGACAAGCTTCCAGCGTCACCCGGGGTCTATGTCTTTCATGGCTCGGACGGGAAGGTTCTCTATGTTGGTAAGGCGCGGAGCCTAAGAAACCGCGTCCGGAGCTACTTCCAAGCTGGGTCGAGCGACCTGCGCGCGTTCGTCAGCCGTCTCGAACGCGAGCTGACCGACATCGAAACGTTCGTCACGCAGACCGACAAGGAAGCTGCGCTGCTCGAGAACCAACTGATCAAGTCGCACCAGCCGAAGTACAACGTGAAACTTCGCGACGACAAGGAGTACTTGTCGTTGCGGCTCGACGCGAAGAAGCGTTGGCCAAGGCTCGAAGTCGTTCGCCTGCCGAAACCCGACGGCGCGCAGTACTTCGGGCCCTACCACTCGGCAACCTCGGCCCGGCAGACGCTGCGGCTGGTGAACCGGTATTTCCAACTACGGACGTGCACGGACATCGAGTTCCGGATGCGGTCGCGGCCTTGCCTTCAGCATCAGATCAAACGATGCCCAGGGCCATGCGTGCTGGACATCGATGAGGTGGAGTACCACTCGCAGGTGGCCAACGTCGCGAGGTTTCTCGACGGGCGGCATGGAGAATTGGTGAGCGACCTCGACGCGCGGATGAAAGGCGCATCGGGCGAGCTCGAGTACGAGCGCGCGGCCGTGTATCGTGATCAGCTTCGCGCAGTCGAGCGCGCACAGGAAGAACAGCGTGTCGCCGGCGTCCAGAAGTCGGACCAAGACGTGATCGGATTTCACCGCCAGGGCGACCAGGTGGAGGTCGCGGTGCTGAGCATGCGTGGTGGGCGCTTGTTTAGCGTACGCACACTTCCGTTGCGACGGGTCGCAGTGCCGAACGACGAGATGCTTGGTGCGTTTCTCCGGCAACACTATACCGATCGAACTTCGCTGCCGGACGAGCTTCTAGTGCCGGTGACAATCGAGATGAGCGAAGCGCTCGAGGAGCTCCTCAGCGAGAACCGAAAGCGCAGGGTACGGATCGTCGAGCCGAAACGGGGCGCCAAGGCCAAGCTCCTGGAACTGGCAAGGGAGAACGCCGAGCACGCTTTCATCGAGAAGGAACGCGCGCGCGAAGACCTCGAAGCCCGGCTTGAAGAGCTTCAAAGACAGCTCCGCTCGTCGGTGCTCCCCCGCCGGATCGAATGTGTCGACATATCGCACACCGGAGGCGAAGAGACGGTCGCGGTGTTTGTTGCGCTGCAAGACGGCGCGCCCGCCAAAGACCGCTACCGAAGCTTCCATGTAAAACGGGTGAGCGGAGGCGACGACTACGCGGCAATGTACGAAGTGCTGATGCGCCGATTGCGGCGAGGTAAGAACCAAGAAGAAGGCTGGGAGCTGCCGGATTTGTTGGTCGTCGACGGCGGCAAAGGGCAGCTCGGCGTCGCGGTTCGCGCCCGCGAAGACATCGGCGTGCCCGACCTCGAGCTTGCCTCGGTCGCAAAACCACGGATCACCGCGACAGGCGAAGAAGAGGGCGACCGTGTATTCCGACCGGGGCAAAAGAACGCGATACCGGTAAGAGCCCACTCAGCGCTATCGCTCCTGCTCCTGGCACGCGACGAAACCCACCGCGCATCGAACACGCTGCGAAAGAAGGTCGGGCGCAAGAGGCGCCTGCGCAGTGAGCTCGACGCAGTGCCCGGGATTGGACCCAAGACGCGAGGGAAGTTGTTGCGGAGTCTCGGATCGCTGCGTGAAGTGCTGGCCGCAACAGAGGAGCAGTTGCTCGAGGCCGGGGCCACGAAGCGGCAGGCAGAGGCGATCAAGAAGGCGCTGGGGGATCACGGGGCGGTTGGGGCGGACGCAGAGACTGCGGAGGAAACGGCGATCGAGAACGCCGCGGCAGGCAACCGGACCTCGAACATCGCCCCGCCTTGCTCGCGATTCACCGCCTCGATCGACCCCCCGAGTTGCTCGACAATCGTATGACAAACAGCAAGTCCCAACCCGGTCCCCTGCCCGGTTGCTTTGGTCGTCACGAACGGGTCGAACACCTGCTCGATAATCTCCCGATCGATCCCGGGCCCATCGTCTTCGACGATCAGCTGCACGACACCCCCGCCGTTCGACGCGCGGACTTCGATCCGCCCCTTGCCTCCGAGCGCGTCCGCGGCGTTGAACAGCAGGTTCAGCAACAGCTGTCGTAAGCGTTCGTGATCGCCGCGGACTCGGGGTAACCCGTCGTCGAGCGCCAGCTCGAAGTCGATGTCGCGAAAGCGGGTTTGGCGGTCGATCAGCTTGATGGTGTCCGAAACCACTTGCGAAAGGTCGGCCGAGCTTTCGATCTGTCCCTCTCGAGCTGGCTCGTTCCTCGAGAAATCCAGCAAATCGCGGATCGTGTGATGGATTCGCTCGGCCTCGCCCTGAATGCGACCAACGAACTCCTTTTCTTCCTCGGGGTCGAGGTCCCCACTCTGCATCAAGTCGAGTAGGCCACGAATCGCGGCAAGCGGATTGCCAATCTCGTGAGCAACGCCGGCCGATAGTCGTCCGACGGCCGCCAAACGCGCACTGCGAACCAGTTGCTCCTGCGCGGTCGTGAGCTCTGCGGTTGTGCGCTCTAGATCCTGCAATCGTTCTTGAAGCGCCGCGCGATCTGCACGTAGCAGCGCCGCCATCTCGTTGAACGTCGCGGCGAGACGAGCGACCTCAGCGGCACCTCGTACGGGAACGCTCGTACGCAATCGTCCTGCAGCAAGGCGCTCAGAGGCCAGCCGCAACTGATCGATCGGACGCACGATGAAGTACGTCAGCAGAACGTAAGTCAGCAACAGCACCGTAGCCGCGGTCAGGCCGAGGTAGAATAGAAACAGGCTTCGCCGCGCGGCGTCACCGCGTCCGCTCGCGGGCACCCACACTCGCAGCTCGACGCCGCTGGAGGTCGTGACCGTGGCGTCGGGGTCGCCATCGATCACGCCCCAGGTTCTCGGCGAGCCATCGGCAGCGTGGACCTCGACACGTTCGACGAGACCTTCTTCGACCATGCCGGCGATCGCCTCCTCGCTTAGGCTCCCACCTCGCGAACCCGCCCCCGACGCGAGGGCCTGGGCCAACCCGACGGCTCGTGTGCGCTGCTCCTCGACGCTCTCGCTCTCGTCCAGCCGCGCGGTCACGACACTCAGCAACACGAATGCCGCGCCAAACGCCACCATCAGCGCAAGCATGAGCTGGCTTCGAAGCCCTAAGCCGAACGGACGCCCCATGCGTACAGTCTACAACCTCAATCTCTTGACCCGCCACGCGGGCCAGTGCATGGGGGAATCATGACACGGGGCGCCCGTCTAGGGGTGATCGTCGGCTCGATCCTGCTCCTCTCGTCGTTTGGTGCTTCTGCGAGCGCGCAACGTGAGGGAGACGGGCTCTATGGCCGCTGGGATCGCGCGCTGACGCTCTCGTTTGGCGCAGGGCCAGGCGCGACATGGCTCAACGGCACAGCCGACGCCAATGTCGTCGGGGAGGCCCGGTTCCTGGTGGCCGATGTTGCCGGCGTAGTGCTCTCCGGCCGATGGGGCCCCAACTCCGGCCAGCACTTGTTTCTCGGCGTCGACCTCCGCCCCCTCTTCCCGGCGCTCTTCTTCCTCTACAAACAAACCTGGAACGAGTTCGCCGATCTTCTCCTACAATCGATCTTCCTCGAGATAGGGCCGGCATTTCTACTGGACGGCAACCGAAGCGCCGCCCTCGGGGTAGGCTTTGGGTTTGCCCTCCCCCTGTACAGGCCTCTCACCACTGTGCGCGGACTCTGGCTGCGTATCGCCACCCGCTACGTGAACGCGGACCCATCATATCGGAACACGCAGCCCACTTCCGATCGCACACGGTGGACACTCTATGCGACGTTTGTCTTGCGCTTGGGCTTCAAGTCGAAGCTCAGCCGCTGGGAGCCCAAGCGGTACCGTCAACGGTAGCTTGGCTGACGCACCGAACCCAGCTACAACCGCGCTGTGAGACGCACGAAAATCGTGTGCACGCTTGGACCCGCCAGCGACACCAAAGCGAAGGTCGGTGAGCTCGTCAGGGCGGGCATGAATTGCGCGCGGCTCAATTTCTCGCACGGCGACCATGAGTCACACGCCGCGGTAGCGAAGCTAGTGCGTGAAGCAGCGGCGGAAGCGCGGACCCCGATGGCGATCTTGGCGGACATGCAGGGGCCGAAAATGCGCATCGGCCGATTCGCCAAAGGTCCGATCGAGCTTTCGCCCGGCGATCGCTTCGCCCTGACGACCGCCAAGGTCGAGGGCAACCAAGAGATCGTCTCGGTGACGTACGCTTCGCTCGCCACCGATGTGAACCCCGGCGACGCCATCGCCCTGGATGACGGCCTGATCCGCCTCCGCGTCGACGCCGTCGAGGGCGACACCGTCCACACGATCGTCGAAGATGGCGGCGAGCTTTCCAACAACAAGGGGCTGAACCTACCGGGGGTGTCCATCAGCGCGCCCGCGCTGACCGACAAAGACCGTGACGACTTGGCCTTCGCGATCTCCGTCCTCGAGGCGGACTACATTGCGCTCTCGTTCGTGCGATCTGCGGACGACGTCAAAGAGGCGAAGGTCCTCGCCGGGGACGTGCCAATCATCGCGAAGATCGAACGTCCCGAAGCAATTGCGGCGCTCACGGAGATAGTCGACGTCGCCGATGGCATCATGATCGCCCGAGGAGACCTCGGCGTGGAGCTCGGCGCCGAGAAAGTGCCTCTCATTCAAAAGCGGATCATTCGGGAGACTAACGCGGCCGGCAAAGTCGTGATCACGGCGACTCAGATGTTGGATTCGATGATCCGAAACCCTCGCCCGACGCGCGCGGAGGCGGCCGATGTCGCGAACGCGGTGATGGATGGCACCGACGCGGTCATGCTCAGCGGCGAAACCGCGGCGGGCCTCTATCCAGTGCAGACCGTCGAGATGATGGACGCGATCATTCGGGAGGTCGAGTCGGACTACGTCGAAGATCTGGCGCGGGAGGTCAGAGAGCTCAAGAGTGTGGGCGACGAAGACTGGCCGTTCTCGAACGCGGCGGCGCGCGCTGCCGCCGTATTGACGACTCACCTACCCCTGAAAGCCGTTGTGGTGTTCACTCAAGACGGTCGCTCCGCAGGGCTGCTCTCAGAGCATCGGCCACGAGCGCCGATCTTGGCCATCACCAGCGACGTGCGCGTCGCGCGACGGCTCGCGCTCGAGTGGGGGGTGATCCCGCGACTGGAGGTGCCTCCCGAATCGCTTGATGAAACGCTGCGAATCGCGACCGCGTTACTGGTGCGGGAGAAGCTTTGTCAACGAGGGGAGGCGTTCGCGATGGTGGTGGGATGGCCCCCCTCCGGCCGCACCAACACGCTCAAGCTCCACCGTCTGTGATGGTCTCTGGTGGTCTCTGGTGGTCTCTGGCCCCGCCCTCCCCGATGCGGTAGATGAACGCGCTCATGGAAGAACTGCCGCAACAGATCGGCCGCTACCGAATCGAACGACTACTCGGGTCGGGTTCGATGGGGAATGTCTATCTGGCCCACGACGCGGATCTCGACCGGCCGGTGGCGGTCAAGACGCTCCGCGACCTCGCGCTCGATGCGGAGATGCGCGAGGTCTTCCTGAGCCGCTTTCAGAATGAGGCGCGTGCTGCCGCTCTGCTTCAACATCCCAATATCGTTCAGATATTCGACGTCGGTGACGACCCAAAAGTCGGCCCTTACCTGGTGTTCGAGTACGTCCGCGGACACACGCTCAAGGAGGAGCTCAAGAAAGAAGGCTGTCTGTCCCGGGACCACCTGCTCGACGTTGCCCAGCAGGTGGGCGATGCGCTTGCCACGGCACATCTCGCCGGCGTGATCCATCGAGATCTCAAGCCGGAGAACCTGCTGATCACCAACAATCGGCAGGTGAAGCTCGCGGACTTCGGCATCGCCCGCGTACCGAACGCCGACCTCACCAAGGAAGGGCAGTTCTTGGGCACCCCTTGCTACGCGGCACCGGAAACCCTGCGTAGCGGCGAGTACAGCGAGCAAAGCGACTTGTTTTCATTCGGCGCCGTCATCTACGAAGCCGTATGTGGCGAACGCGCATTCCCGGGCATGGAGGCGATGGCCGTTGCGCACCAAGTGATGAACCGTGACCCGGTGCCGCCAAGCGAGGCGAATCGAGGCGCTGCCATTCCACCGGCCGTCGACGCCACCATCCTCAGGGCGCTCCGCAAGAAACCCTCCGACCGCTACGCCAGCGCACGCACGTTCGTGTCCGCGCTCAGAGAGGCTTACGATGGGCGGCGCCCATCAAAGACCCGCCGCAAACGCGCGAGCCTGCCGTTCGTGATGACCTTGACGATGGGAGTCTTGGTCGCCCTATGGGTCGCAGTAGGAAACTTCGAACCAACGAGCACCGTCGCTGACGCTGACGCTGGAACCGACTCTGCGCCTGTCGCTGACGCTAACACCGTCCCCGAGACCGACGCAGGGCCCGACTCTCTCTCCCCGCACGAGCGCGAGGAGGCTTCCAAAGATGAGCTCGAACGGGCCCGCGCGGCGCTCGATCGCGGCGAGCTGGCCGAAGCGGCCGCGGCGCTCGATCGCGCAAACGCATTCGACCCAAGCAACCCCGATATCGCCGAACTGCGGAAGCAAATTCCCGCAGCGCAGCCCGACGGGGGCTAGTTGAGCTTGTTGCTCTCGTCCCGAACGGGCTTCCAGCTGCAGGTTTGGCCGCCGCCGGCTGCCGCGTTGCACTTGGACATGTAGGTCAGCGTCCGGCCGCAGCCACTCACGCGCTTGACCATTGGTTCGTCACCGACGAACTCGATCATCGAAGCGTCACAGTCGAGATCAACGGCTGCGGCGCTACGCACCTGCTGTGTGGCCGCGGACTCGTGACCGCACCCCAAATCCAGTAGGCCTACCAGACTGAGCGCCATGATGGCCGCAACTTGAACGACTTTCTTCGGCATCGGCTCGACCCCCGGGCGCGAAGCATACCGCATGCCCGCCCAAGACAGAGCTTATAACTCGAGGCCCAAGCCGCGCAAATCGCTCTCGGCCTGAGGGGCCCATCCGCGGTTAGCCTTAGGGCTGGCGGGGCTCGGGTGCAGGACGGTGCCGACCTTCGGACCTTCGTTGCCAAGCGCCGCGCGTGCACGCTTCGTCGCCCACACGCCTACTCCCACCACGAGCTTTGGATCGAGGATCTCGATCGAAGCGCGCAACGCCTCATCGCATGCGGACAAGAGCAAGGCTCGTTCGACCGCAGACAGCTTGTCGGGCGTTCGGTTGCGCCCCGTCGATTCCATGAAGATCAGCGGGCAATAGTTCAGGACGAAAAATCGTGAAAAGAACTTCTCCGGCGTGCCGAAGCGATCCTGCGCCCATCCCCAAAGGCGCGACCCGCTGACTTCGGACCGCTCGCACGCGAAACCAAGCACGGGACGCTTCGGGTGTTCACCGGGCGGGCGGCCGACCGGCGCCTCGATGCCCATCCAATCGCGAACGAAGCCAACGTCACCAAACGGCACGCCGGTCTGCCCCATGCCAAACGGCCCCGGGTTCATGCCTACGAAAACCGCTTCCTTGGGGCTCGCGCCAAAACGATTCAGGTAGAGCTCATGGGGGCGCTTTGCGTATTGTAGGGGGTTGTAGACGTGGGTCACCGGCCGGCCGAAGTCGAGCTTCGATACCGCACGGCTCAACGAGCGCGAGACTTTGACGAGCTCCGGCATGCGCGATCAGCAGAGATAGCGCTCGCCGCCATCACATAGAATGGTGACGACTCGCTCTCCGGCTTGCATTCGGCGCGACACTTCGAGCGCAGCATGGACGTTCGCTCCAGAGGAGGGCCCGAGCAGCAAGCCCTCTTCGCGGGCAAGACGCTTTGTCATGCGCTCCGCTGCGAGGTCGGTCACGGTGATCACCTCGTCGACCAGCTCGGTATCGAGCACGGCGGGGATGAACCCGGCGCCGAGACCTTGAATGCCGTGCAGCCCAGGCTTCCCACCCGACAACACCGAGCTCGCCCGTGGCTCGACCGCGACTATCCGAATGTTCGGGTTACGCTCTTTGAGCACGCGACCGACCCCGGTCAGCGTGCCGCCCGTGCCTACGCCCACCACGAGCGCATCGACCTTCCCGCCCGTAGCTGCCCAGATCTCCTCTGCGGTCGTTTTCGCGTGAATGTCCGGGTTCGCGGGGTTCTCGAACTGACCGCACATCAGTGAGCCGGGTGTCGTCTTCATCAGGCGCTCGGCCTGCTCGACCGCACCGGCCATACCGTCCTCTGCGGCCGTCAACACGACCTCGGCGCCGTACGACTTCAACAGGTGACGTCGCGCCGCACTCATGTCTTCAGGCATCACGATGACGCAACGATATCCGCGCACGGCGCAGATCATTGCAAGGCTGATGCCTGTGTTGCCGCTCGTAGCCTCCACGACAGTCGACCCCGGCACGAGCTCGCCGGACTTTTCAGCCGCGAGGATCATCGAAAGCGCGGGGCGGTCTTTCACCGAACCAGCCACGTTGTTCGATTCGAGCTTCCCGCAGAGCTCGGCGCCCTTATCACCCGTGATCCGCGCGAGGCGCACCAAAGGCGTGTGGCCGATCAGGTCCAACGCGCCGTCATAGATTCGATCTGTCATCTGGCGGCTAGCATACCAGGCGGCGCTTAGATGTCACCGTGGGAAGAGCCGGATTCATCGACGTCGTAGGCCTGGACGATCTCCTGCACCAGCGGATGTCGCACCACATCGGCATGTGAGAAATAGATGAACTCGATGCCTTTGATCTTGGAGAGCACCTTTTCGGCATGGCGAAGCCCGCTGCGCGCCCCGCCGGGGAGATCGACCTGGGTCACGTCACCGGTGATGACCGTCTTCGAGTCGAACCCGAGGCGCGTCAGGAACATCTTCATCTGCTCAGCCGTGGTATTTTGCGCCTCGTCGAGGACGACGAAGGCGTCGTTCAGCGTCCGGCCGCGCATGAAGGCCAAGGGCGCGACCTCGATCGTTCCGCGCTCGAGCAGCATGGCAACGCGGCCGGGGTCCATCATGTCGTGCAACGCGTCGTAGAGCGGCCGAAGGTACGGATTGATCTTTTCTGCCAAATCACCTGGCAAGAACCCGAGCCGCTCGCCAGCTTCGACGGCAGGGCGCGTCAGAACGATGCGTTTGACCTGCCGCTCCTCGAGCGCGCGAATCGCCATCGCCATGGCGAGGTAGGTCTTGCCGGTGCCGGCCGGGCCGATGCCGAAGACGATATCGTGGCTGCGCATCGCCTGGACGTACGTCTGTTGCGCGACGCCCTTGGGCGAAACGATGCGACGGTTGGAAGTCGTCAACACGACGTCGTCCAGTAGCGCACGAAGCCTCATCTGTGGATGGGAGCGAAGCGTTCTCGCTGCGCGCGCGATCTCGACCGAGCTGAGGTCACGAAATTGAAGCGCATCGATGAGCTCGTGAAGCACCCGCTCGACGAGCTCGACATCGCGGTTCGGGCCTTGGATGTGAATCGTCGAGCCGCGCAGACCCATCGAAACCCCGAGCTCTGCTTCGAGCGTACGCAGGTTCGAACCACCCGTGCCCGTGAGCTTGAGCAGTAGCCCAGGATCGGCGACTTCGATGTCGGCTCCTACATGGGCCTCAGCGGGGTCGCGCTGCGCGGTCGGTTCGATGTCTGGAGTTTAGCCTGTCGGGGCGCGGGGCGCGAGCCGCAACGCTATCGCCAAACCAGGGCGCCCGGATCGCGTTCCATGGCAGTTTCGAGACGCTCGTGGGCCGCGAGTATGAGGGAACGGGTCGTATCCCCATCAAGCGGATACGACGCCAGGCCAACCGCTAAGTGCAGAAACGAAAGTTCGTCCGGATTCCTGGTTCGCTGCGCATCGAGGTCCTCTTGGAGCCTGCGGACGACCTCGACGACCGCACGTGCGCTGGCGCCATCAAATCCGACGACAAAGGTGTCCCCATCCCAGCGCCCTCGAACGTCTTCGCGGCGGAACCTGCCGTAGATCAACCGGCCCAAGTGAGTGCGCAGGCGCCGCCCCTTGACGTGATCGAGGCCGTCGAGCCCCGTGGCTTGGATGAGACCAATGGAGTACGTGCGCCCGTTGCGCTGAGCGGATGATAAACTGGCTTCGAGCGCGGCGACCGCCCCTGAGCGCGCGAGCAACCCGGTCTGACTGCAACGCAGCTGCTGCCGCTTGAGTCGCGCCATCCGCTCGGCCTCGCGGTGGAGGTTCACCAGCCACCCCCCGGCGTGGGCGAGTCGCTCGGTGATCTCGGTTTCCGTTGCGATCGGCGAGTCGTCGAAGCACAGCAGAGCGAAGTCCGAATCCCACGCCGACATACGAATGATCGCGGGGACCTGCTTTCCGGTCACCCCGGACCCCAACAAGATCGCATCCGGACACTGGACGTCGATCTCGCGCAAGAGCTCATCGAAACTGAAATAGAGGAAGCATTCGATGCCGGCTTCTTCGATCTGTCGTGCCGCATCGGGGTCGCGGAGCACGGCAACTTGGGGGCGCGGAGTCATCGCACGCTCGACGGCGGTGCTGATCGCGTGGTGAAGACGGACGAGCTCGATCGGGTGTGGCAAAAAGATGTCCACACCAAGCTGCGCAGCAAGAGCCCGGGTGTGGGGGTCGTCGTCGACCGAGAGGAGAATCACCGGCGCCTCGGCGCAGCCATTCAGGCTGCGGAACATCTGAAGAAACCGAGGGAGCGCCTCGCGATCCTCCAGTGGCCAACCCACGAGCACGGCGGTAGGCGGATTACGGCCGGCGATCTTGAGTGCCTCGTCGACCGTCGAAACGGGCCTCAGATGGACCAGCACCTCATCGAAGGCGGAGCGCAGATAGGCGATCATCGCCGGGTCGTCTTCGAGCACCAGCACGGTCGGGACGAAATCTTTTGGAACCGGGCGGTGCAGGAAGAACGTCGCCGCCGGCGTCACCGAGGGCGGAGCTGCCGCCATCGACCCTGTGTCGACCGGATGACCCACTGCGTCCGCCGCGTGCATCCGAACCGCGTCGATCGACTCGAACATGGTCGACCAATCGAGACGTCCCGATTTCTGAAGGTGTCGAAGCTGAGTTTCGATGCGGCCGACTGCCTCAGAGATCTCGGCGAATCCGTGCGTCTGCGCAGCACCGTGCAGGTCATGCGCCTGGCGCAACGCCTCTGCTACCACACTGGTTCGGTCGGCGTCGGAGTGCACCCGCCGAATCGCTCCCGTCAGGTTGTCGGCTGCAATCGGAAGCAGACTCGTATACGACTGCTTGGCCTTCTCGGCGTCGACCCCGGGCTCGGAAGACTCGTCGGGGAAGAGGACGCGATCGGCCAGGTCCTCGTCCGGACGATTCGCAGCCGGCGTCAAGCTCATCGGCGCTGAGACGGCGTTGGCCACTTCACGGGCGAATCGTTCCACTGCGATCGGCTTGTGGAACACCTTGATGACGTCGAGATCGTGGGTGAGGTGCTTGAACGTCGTCAGGTCCCTGTAGAACGCCGAAACGAAAATGATCGGGATGTTGATGCCGTCGCCGCGGAGGTTCTCGATCCAGACGATGCCATTGATGTCAGGGAGCAATCCGTCGACGATGAGCAACGAAGGCTCTTCTTCTTCGAGCAACGCGCGCGCGATGCTGCCTTTGGTCGCGTTCAATACGCGAAGGCCGAAAGCTTCGAGCGCGGGAGTGACACTCGATCGAAACTGAGTGTCGTCGTCAAGCAGGAGGACGGTCGGGGGCACGTCTCAGGCAGTGTGGCACCCTTTGCAGCGGCGACAAAGCGATCAGGCTGGCAGACTCAGGACGCTCGCCGGTAATCCGAATCGGCTTGCTGCAGGTAGGCTCGGGCGATGGGGTGGTCCGCGCACTGTTCGACCACGGCCCGCAAGTGCTGGAGGCCCTCTTTGTGGTCTCCGGTGTCGATCTCGATCACACCCAACAACGCGCGGGCGTCGTGATGGTCTGGGTCCAGCTGTAGGATGAGGGTCAACTCCTCGCGCGCGCCGTGGGCATTGCCACGGAGTCTGAGCAATTTGGCCAGCTCGAGCCGGATGTCGTGAAACTTCGGACAGAGCCGAAGCGCCCGCCCGAACTCGTGCATCGCGTCCTCCGGACGGTCCAGGTCGAGGTACGCCCGGCCGAGTGATCGGTGGAGGTTCGCGACTTTTCCACGACGGTAAGCGTCGTTCGATGAATCCGAGTGACGCTGAGCCTGCTGGAGCGTGCGAACACCGGAGCCGTACTCGCCGAGCTCATTGCAGGTCACAGTGAGGTTGAGCGCGGCCTCCAGATAGCCGGAGTTTACCTCCAGAGCCTGCTCGAAACACCAGCGTGCCTCGGGAAGCCGCCCGCCCAAGTGATAAATGACCCCGAGTCGATTGAACACGTCGGGATAGCGCAGCCCCTGCTGCACGAGCTTCTCGTAGTAAGGTTGAGCCAGTGGGTACTCGGCGCGGTCGTAGTGCTCGTTCGCCGCGTCCAGAATCTGTTGAGCCCAAGGAGCCATGGGCCCGAAGGTAGCGATCGGCCGGATCCGTGGCCAGAAATCCGCGCGCGCGGCTCAGCCGATCCTGCCCAGCAGGGCTCGTGCTTTCTTGGCTTCACCGCTTTCCGGGAAGCGTTGGACGATCTCGTTGAAGGTCTGCCGGGCCGCCTCGAGCTCGTGCGTTTTCAAGTAAACCTCCCCAAGTAGAAGCAGAGCCTTGCGCTCCACCCCGCTGCCGGGATACGAAGTGAGCAGCCCTTTGAGCCGCGAAATCACGCCGCGGTACGCGTCCCGCTTGAGGTAGAAGCGCGCGACGTAGAACTCGTGCGCAGCGAGCAGGCCCATGCATTTCTCCATGAGCTCGTTGGCGTCCGGAACTCGGTGGTCGTCGGGGTAGTCGACCACGAACCGGCGCAGCTGGATGAGCGCATCGCGTGCAGCGCTCTGATCGCGCTCGGCAGCGGGGGGCGTCATGAACCAACCGCCGGGGATCTGGTTGTAATAGGCCTCGGCGATTCGGAATCGCGCGTAGGGGATCTCTTTGTGCGACGGGCGGATGCGAACGAACTGCCGATAGGTCTGAATCGCCTCGGGATACGCCTCGTTCTTGAACTGGCAATCGCCGATGCGAAGCTCCGCCAACGCTGCGAAACGGCTGTAGGGGAACTCGCGGCGGATCTCGCGAAACATGGGCTCGGCAGAGAGGCAATCGCCTCGGCGGAAATCAAGCAGCGCCTTCTCGTAGCCGGTGCGCGCATCGTCGTCGGCGTCGAGCATCCTCTTTCCGCCGCCCGAGAGGGAGCCGGAGCCGCCACCACACGCCATCGCGAGCGCAAGCAGAGCGATCCACACCAAGCTGTCGAGCCGAAAGCCCATCGCCCGGGAAGTAGCCTCTGACACGAGTCGAAACAAGGCGACGGACCCACAGGGGACCTGGGCGTGTTCACGCGCTTGCGATTTGATTGTCGATGAGCCGGGCGGGGTCGATTCCCAGCGTCGCGAGTGCCGCTTCCCAGCGGTCCTCGATCGGCGTGTCGAACACGAGGTCGTACTCGAGGTCGACCGGAATCCACGAGCCCTGCTTCATCTCGCTCTCGAGCTGGCCCTCGCCCCAGCCGGCATAGCCAAGCATCATGGCGCAGGTGTCGGGGCCGTCACCTCGCGCGATGCGCTCCAACAGCTCGATGGAGGCGCTGCATGCGATGCGTTGGCCGACCGCGATCGTTTGGCCAGACGACGGCTGGGGAACTCCCTCGGGGTCGTAGAGGATCCAACCAGATTCAGGCGAAACCGGCCCACCGAGCATGACGGGTGCGCGGACCGAGGTGGCCGCTTCGCCTGAAACGCCGACTTCCTTGAAGACATCTTCGATGTCCAGATCGGTCATACGGTTGAGGACGAAGCCAAAAGAACCTTCGTCGCCGTGATCGATCAGCAACACCAGCGTATGATTGAAAAACGGGCACCGCATCGAAGGTGCTGCGACGATGAATCCCGGTGCAAGTGATGCCGCCACGAGCCGAGACTGCCACCAAATCCAAAGCCTCGCGAGCCCAAAGTCGGGAGGCCCGAAAATGAGCCAAGTGCGCGTAGTCTTGCGCATCGGAGCCTTCGTCGGATTCTCCGCGGGCATCCTCGCTGCCTATGAGACGAGGCGTGCCATGACCTCCGTGTCGGGGCAGGAGCAGCTCGGAAGCCGATACCTCGCGCGTTTGACGGATGGCCTGCTGCGGGTCTTTGGCGCAGAGCTCTTGGTACACGGGGAACCAACGTACGACGGGGGAGCGCTGGTCGTAGCCAATCACCAAAGCGCGCTCGACATCGGCGTCATGCTCTCTGTTTTTCGAGGCGTGTTGCTGAGCCGGCACGACATCGCAGATTGGCCGTTGCTCGGTCGCTTGGCTAAGCACGGCGACACCATCTTCGTCGATCGTGAAGACCGACGAAGCGGGGCTGCTGCACTTCGCGAGATCCGCCGGCGCGCTAAGGAAGGACGAACGGTCGTTGCCTTCCCCGAGGGGGGAACTTTCCCGGGCGACTCGGTTCACGAGTTTCACCCGGGCGTCTTTGCCGCAGTTCGGTCGCTCGGTATTCCGATCATCCCAGTGGGCCTCGCCTACGCGCCCGCGGTTCCCTACGAGAAGGAGTCGTTCGCCAAGCACCTCACCAGCATCGCGGCGCGCCCGAGCACTCGAATCGCGGTCCACCTCGGCGAGCCCCTGCCATCGGACCTCGACGCGCGCTCCACTGCGGAGGCCGCCCGAGTTCGGGTGGAAGGGTTGGTGGCAGACGCCCGACGCGAGCTGGCCGGGCGGGACCACTGATGAATTCAGGGGTGTTCCGCGGGGGGTCTGCTGGCTTTTGGGCGCGCGGCCCGCTCTTCGCTAGGATCGGCTGGCCATGGTTCGTCTGATCCGCCAATCGAAAGCACCGGCACCGGAACGCGATGACCGCGGCTGGGAGTTACTCCCGAGCGCCCTTTGGGACCTCGACTTTCGGGGCCCGCTCGAGTGGATCGAAGCGCAGGGTTGCCACGACGCGGACGAGTTCAAGGCTTTGGTTCGGAACGACCCCAGCGCACTCACGGAGTGCCTCAATCGAACGCGGATCCATCGGGTGAGCGCGGGCGCCGTTTCGTTGGTTGGTGCTGCAAGCGAAGAGGAGTGCATCCGCCGCTCGTTGGAGTTGCTGACCGCCGAGTCGAAGGCGGATTTCCTGCGCGTGTTGATGGCGGCCTTTCGCAACGAACGCGACGTCCATCTCGAAACGGCGATCATGACCTGCTCGCGCGAGCCGAGGGATGTTCGCGTGCATTGGCGTTTCGTGGAGGACGACGAGGGCCGCTTCGAACGCGCGATCGCCTCGGTTGTCGACATGACCGCGGAGCGTGAGCTGCAGCAACGATTGTTGTTGGCGGAACGCATGTCCGCAATCGGCACGCTGACCGCAAGCATCATTCACGAGATCAAGAACCCGCTCACGTTCGTTTGGAACCACCTGCGTTCCCTGCAGGATTCGCTCGGTCCGTCATCCAGCGAAACCGCCGAGTTGGTTCGCGAGGCCTACGAGGGCGCGGAGCGAATTCGTGTAATATCCAATGAAATCACATCGTTATCGCATGGCGGAGACGGCGCCGAGGTCGAGACGGTCAACTTGAAGCAGGTCCTCGATTCGGTGATCCGAATGGCCCAGCCCGAGCTGCAACACCGGGCGACGATTGTGCGGGAGTACGAAGACGGCAACCTCTACATTCGCGGCTCGCGGACGCGTGTCAGTCAGGTCTTCCTGAATCTGATCGTCAATGCCGCGCAGGCGATCGATCCGGGCGACCGCATGCAGAACACGATCACCATTCGAGCGCGGAGTACCGACGAGGATCGCGTGTGCATCGAAGTGCAGGACACTGGCCCCGGAATTTCCGCGCAGCTTCTGCGCCGTATCTTCGACCCATTCGTGACCACGAAGCCCGCCGGGCGAGGAACGGGTCTCGGGCTGTCGATCTGTCGCCGAATCGTGCACTCGCTCGAGGGCACGATCGAAATCCAAAGTCACCCAGGACAGGGCACCGTGGCTCGCGTCGTGCTGCCGAGAGCCGCACGGGCGCAGCGCCCGTTGACCGTCCCACCTCCGTCGATGAGCGCAATCCGCCGCGCGGCGCGGGGAAAGCTGTCGGTCTTGGTGGTCGACGACGAACCGGTCATCGCACGGCTCATTCAGAAAGCCCTCGTCGACCATGACGTGACGACGGCCCATGATGGACGGGAAGCCGTCGCCTTGATGGGGCAGCACGCGTATGACGTCATTCTATGTGACCTGATCATGCCGGAGATGACAGGCATGGACGTCTACCGAGCCGCCCTCCAGAGAGCAACCCCGGTCAACGACCGCATCGTGTTCATGACCGGGGGCGCCTTCACCCAACGCGCCCGCGATTTCCTTCAAAGCGTCCCAAACCTCCGAATTGAAAAGCCTTTTGACCTCACCCACCTCGAGCGCACCATCTACGAAGCCGCCGACATAATCGACCCCAAATAAAAAAGGGGACAGTCCTCTTTTTATAAGGGTTAAGACCAGGACTAATGGGCAGGCACCGCATGATGGTCATTGGGCTCGATTGCGCCGCACCTCAGTTGGTGTTCGATCGATACCGCGACGCGATGCCGAACCTGTCGGCGTTGATGGACCGCGGCACCTGGGGAAACCTCCGAAGCTCGGAGCCGCCGATCACTGTGCCCGCATGGACCTGCATGGTGTCGGGACGCGATGCCGGTGAGCTCGGGCTATACGGATTTCGAAACCGCGTTGCGGGAGAGACCCGGCTGCGTTTGGCGGGCGGCGGCGACGTTCGCGTGAAGCGGGTCTGGGATTGGCTCGGCGAGCACGGCTACCGAGTGGCCCCGCTTTTCGTTCCGCTCACCTCGCCGCCGACGCCGGTGCACGGCCAGATGGTGTCCGGGTTCATGTGGCCCGGTGGCGATGCCCCTTGGTGCTTTCCAAGAGGGCTCGAAACCGAGATTGCAGACCGCTTTGGCCCCTATCGCGCCGACGTAGAGAACTTCCGCGCCAACGATCTCGATCGCATCTACCAGGACATCGTGATGATGACCGAGCAGCATCTCGATATCGCGGAGCATCTTTGGAAAGAGAAGCAGCCGGACTTCATGATGCTGGTGGAGATCGGCGTCGATCGCTTCCATCATGCGTTCTGGCGGCACATTGATCCCGACCACCCACGGCACGAAGCCGGCAACCGGTGGAAACACCTAGGGCGCGAGTACTACCGGTTGCTCGATACCCGGATCGGACGACTTTGCGCCCTGGGCGACGACGACACCACAGTGTTGGTGGTCAGCGACCACGGAGCACGCGCGATGCACGGCGGTTTCTGCATCAACGAATGGCTGGTGCGCAAGGGATACCTCGTGCTTCGAGAGCCGCCCGGCGCAGTTTCACCGCTGGACCACGGGGTGGTCGATTGGAAACGCACGAAGGCCTGGGCCGAGGGCGGCTATTACGCCAGGGTCTTTCTGAATGTCGCGGGCCGCGAGCCAAACGGCGCGATTCAGCCCACCGAGGTCCTCACATATCGCGACCGGCTTCGCGACGAGCTCAACAACGCGAAGGACGACGAAGGCAACCGCGTCCCAACATCGGTGCGAGTCCCCGAAGAACATTACCGCCAAGCCCGAGGTTTCCCGCCCGACCTGATGGTCTACTTCGACGACCTCAAGCTACGCGCAATCGGCTCGATCGGCGGCGGTCGCATCATCGTCACGGAGAACGACACCGGGCCCGACAGCTGCAACCACGATTGGGATGGGATCTTCGTGATGAGCGGCGGGGGGACGTTGGGGCGGGGACGTGTGGAGGGCGCGGAGATTTACGACGTCACACCGACGATCCTAGGTGCATTCGGCGTGCCGAGGCCACCGGATATTCTGGGAAGGGACTGGGGCTCGGGCCTCGGGGCCTCAGAGACTGACCCCTGATCCTCGGGCCTCGGGCCTACGGGCTCAAGACTCCAGCCTCCAACCCTCAACCTCCAATCGAGGACTGGGGTATGCGCGGTGGGGTCCGGTTGGCTACGCTCCGCCAAATGGCCACTCGCGCACTCGTCATCGGACTCGATGGCTTCGATCTGGGTCTCGTCGAGCAGTTTGGGCCTGTGCATCTCCCTCAGCTGCACGCCCTGATGGCGCGCGGGGTCTTCGCGGCGCTCGAGTCGGTGCAGCCACCGGCTACCCTGCCCAACTGGACCACGTTCCTCACCGGCGTCGATCCTGCTCGCCACGGGGTGTTCGATTTCACGACGCGCAAGGGGTACCAGGTGCGGTTCACTGCGGGGACGGCGCGGGAAGTTCCTACGGTGTTCAGCCAGCTCGATCGGCTCGGACTTCGGTGTGCGTGCCTGAGCTTCCCGGCGACGTGGCCTCCCGAAGAGCTCGAGCACGGGATCTTCGCGAGCGGGTGGGACGCCCCGGTGGCGTTTGAAGCGGACCGCTCCTTCATGTGGCCGCCGTCACTCTATGACGAGACCGTACGCAGGTTTGGTGCTCCGACCTTCGACGATGTCGATGAGTTTCACGCCGATGCCCCGGGCTGGATCGACCGGCTACCGGGTGCACTGGAGCGCCGGGTCGCACGCAAGACCGAGTGGGCTCGGTGGTTGTTGGAGCGGCAGGACTGGGATGTGTTCGCGGTCTATTTCGGCGAAAGCGATACGGCGTCGCACTACTTGTGGGCGCATCACGACCCGGAATCACCGCGCCGGCCGGCGAATGTGTCGGCTGAGCAAAGACGTGGGCTCCTGCGTGTCTATGAAGCGCTCGACGAGGCGGTCGGCTCGCTCCTCGGGGCTGCGGGCGGCAATGAGACCGAAATCACGGTGCTTAGCGACCACGGGTCGGGCGGGTCGTCGGACAAGGTCCTGTACCTGAATCGCCTGTTGGCGGAGCACGGCTTGCTTCAATTCAGAAAACAGCGGGGCGGGGCCGGCGCTCGACTCAAAGAGATCGCGCTGCGACGGTTTCCCCCGCGTCTGCGCGAGCGACTCTTTCGGCTGGGGAACGCTTGGCTCCCGAGTCGGTTGGAGTCGAACGTGCGATTCGGCGCCATCGATATGAGAAACACGGTCGCGTTTAGCGACGAGCTCAACTACTTCCCGGGCATCTATGTCAACATGGCCGGCCGAGAACCGCGCGGTACCGTTCGACAGGAGCACAAACGCGACACGATTCTCCGAATACGCGCCGCGTTGCTCGACGCGCGCGACCCGTGGAGCGGAAAGCCCGTGTTTCGAGACGCCGTGCCTCGCGAGGAGCTGTTCGAAGGGCCTCACTTGGAGCGCGCTCCGGACCTCCTCCTCGATCTCCACCTCGATGACGGCTACTCGTACAACCTGATGCCGAGCGAACCAGTCCGTGGCCCGTTTCGTAAGCTCACCGACAGCGAAAAGCTCGGCAAGAAGGGCCGAAGCCTCCCCGGAAGCCACCGCTCACATGGATTCATGACGATCGCCGGGCCGAGCGTGCAATCCGCAGGCCGGGTCGATGCACACATCGCGGATCTGAGCGCAACACTGCTTTCGCGGCTCGGCCTTTCGGTGCCACCTTCGTTTGCGGGGCGCGTTCTTTGGGAGGCGCTGCGCAACGACCGGGGCGCATCCGCGCAGGCGCTCCCAGAAGTCGGTCCGGTCGCGTCACGCGCGACCCGAAATGAAGGCTTGGTTGAATCGCGGCTTCGCGCACTGGGGTACATCGAGTGATTCTCCACGTCGCTTGCCTCCCCTTCCCTAGCTATCAGGGCACCCAAGCGGCGCTCGCTGCCATGCTGGAGGCGTCCGCGAATTCCGGCCACCCCACGCATTTGCTGACCTACGCACAAGCCGCATACGAAATCGACGCGCCCTACCCGATCCACCGCATCCCAAACTCCCCCGAGGTACGCTCGCTTCGCTCCGGGCCTTCGTGGGGTAAGGTCGCGCTCGACGCGCGGTGCATCGTCGAAACGCGCCGGCTAGCGCGACGTTTCCAGCCCACAGTCATCGTCGCCCATCACATCGAAGCGGCGCTCGCCGCGCTCGCAGCGCGGGTCGCACCCGTCTATTACGTCGCGCACACAAGCCTCAGCCGCGAGCTCCCGGCGTACTTCCCTTCCCTGCCGGTACGTCTCGTCAGTGGAGTCGCAAGGCAGATAGAAGAAAGCGTATGCACGCGCGCTGCCGGTGTTGCGGCTGTCGCGCCATCGCTTTCCCGACTCCTCGGACGAGGCGCGCGCTATCTGCCAGTCCCCTGGGCACCATCGACCGCGCTTCGCCCGACCCGGGGTGAAGCCCGTGTCGCGCTGGGCCTCCCCGCCGACGCAGACGTTTGCCTCTATGCTGGCAACCTCGATCGCTATCAGGGGTGGGAGCACCTGTTGGAGGCCCTGATGATCTTACGTCGCACCAACCCCGTGGCGTGTCTCCTCGTAGCCACGGAATCCGACCCCGCGCCCGCCCGCCAACACGCAGAGCGCCTGGGAGTGTCCTATTCGATTCACTACCGTCGTATCGACGGAGAACGGGCTCGCCAGCTCGTACACGCAGCAAGCGACCTGGCCTGGGTCCCGAGGAAGACCGAAGGCGGGCTCCCGATCAAGATGCTCGATGCGTTCTCCCGGGAGCTCCCCGTGGTCGCCGTCGATCGAGCCACGGCGGCGCTTCCGGTTCAGGATGCCTGCATCAGCGTTCCCAACGACGACGCCCACGCGCTGGCCGCCGGCGCAAGGCGTCTGATCGAGGACGATCGCCTAGCGGTCACGCTGCGAAAAGAAGCCCGCCGATACCTCGTAACGCACCACTCCGCCGAGGCATATGCCGCCGCGATGCGCCAGCTTCTCGGTGCATGCGAAGTTAGCCCGCAGGCCACGCGTCCCGAACTGTCAATATACGCGCCAACGCGCCTTTAATTGGATCCAAATTGAAGGCACCAAGTACCATTTTCATCCCAGCTCGCGTTGGAAAGACAACATGGTCGCCCCTTTGGACGAATCGCTCTCATACGCCCAAAAACGCACTAGTTCCGGCGTTCCACATCTCCTCCTCGGCAGGGGGCTCGACGTGGAAACCCCGGCGTTGGCCGAGCTCACCGCAGCCGCGGCTGCGCTCGCGATCGGTGCAAAACGCAAAGCCCTCTTGCCGTTAGCCACGGCCGCGGTCGAGTACGCATTGGTTCGCCGCGGCGACTCGGTGCTGGTCAGCTGTTACGGCACGGCAAGCGCGCCGGTCGTCTACCAACTCGATCGCGCGGTCCCTCTTCGCCGATTGCTGGACACCTGCGCACAGTCGATGCTCGAAATGGCCGGTCAGGAGCTCGACCCGACCGCCCGTCAGATCGCAGTTCGCGTCGCCGAGCGAGCGCTAGCTACCAAGATCACGCCCGACCCCGAGGGCCTCGTCGTGCCCATGAACCAGCGCGGTGGGGAGCTCGACACGCCAGGCGAGCACGTGCCACTTGCCTTTGGATACGAGGCCGCGGTCTATCCCTCTTCGTCGTCCGCTCAGGGTCGATCAGCGCGGGCCGATGTGCATGCGTTGCTCTTCGAAGGGCACTTGTGGGCCTTCGTTCGAGGACGCCGGCTTTCGCTGGTCCGAGGCCCGATCATGCTGGCAGCGCACCGGATGGTGGTCGCGGTGCGAACCCTCATCGATTCTTGGGACAGCGCCCGTCCGACGCATGTGCGCCTTCGAGCAGGCGGCTTTCAGGTCGCCATGCGCAAGTCAACTCACCAACTGGTCACCATCGAACTCTCCTCAGACGGGGGCGGCGACCTGACTGCAACCTCGCTGACGATCGCGGAGGCCGCGCTGCCGATCCTCAAGCTCGCGGGCGACCTGCTCAGAAGCCTGGTCAGCGCAGACCGTGGCCAGAGCCGAAACCTTCGCGTCCGTGCCCTCCGTCAAGAGGTTCGGGCGCTCCGCCGCGAGATCCGCGCCCGGCGAAGCGCCGACAGCTTCGTCAACCTCGACCCCGACCGCCTGCGTATTCACCACAGCGGCGAATCAGAAGAAACCGCGGCGCCCGGCCGGCTGCCCTCGCTACAATTCGATGAGCGTTGGCGCATCTGTCTCGAAGGGCTCGACGCAAACTCGGTGTTCATGTGCGGCGACCGTTTGGTGATCGCGACTCAAACCCATGTGGTCGCGGTCTCCCGTGACGACGGCAAGGTGTTGTGGGCTCGCCCGGGCCAAGCATCGACGACGTTGATGGCCGGCTCGGTCTTGATTCGCCTTTCGGCCGACGGCGAGGTCGAGTTCTGCAACGTGGAAGACGGTGAGCCGTACTGCTCGACCCAAATCACGCCTCGCATTGGAGGCCCGCCCGTCGGGTTGATGGCCGGGGGCGACAAGATGCCACCCGTGGCGGTGGTCACCGAAGGCAGCCACCGCCTCGTCGCAATTGATGTCCGGACCGGCGAGCCCCGCTGGCGGTTTGCCTCGCGAAGCGGCGGTGAGTTCCGCATGACCAAGGTCGGCCGGGTGCTCTTGGTGACGTGCGGCGAGGAGGCGATTCACGCGCTCGACATTGCCACCGGCGAAGACGTCTGGCGTTTCGCCGAGCGCGGGTGCTTTCAGTTCAAGCCTCTCGTCAGCAACGAGACGGTCATCGCTGCGTCCGTTCGAGGCCGGCGTGAGGGCGCTCTGTTCGCAATCGACCTCTACAGCGGGCAACCACGGTGGCAACGCGAGCTTCAGGGCCCGCCGACGTCCGACCCTTGCGCTGCAGCCAACGTGGCGCTCGTTTCGACGGCCGGCGAAGAAGCCATCCTCTCGGCGCACTGCCTGCAAACCGGCAGGGCCCTTTGGGACACCAAGGACCCGGGCCTCGGCATTGGCGGCGCCGGGCTGACCTTCGACGACACCTGGATCGTCAACGCCCCGTTCGGCCAGCTCAGCGCGCTCGACGTGCACTCGGGGAACATTCGCTGGAACACGAACCTTGCCGATGCACTGGCAGACGAAATCCCACGCCGACTCGAGCCCGTGCTTCGCGGCGGTGCGCTCTTCGTCCCCGCGTCCTCGGTCCACGTGGTACGCCCGGCCGACGGCCAGAAACTTTCCGCGAGCCTACCCTGTGACCTCGTCCCCGATCTCATGCGGGTCGACGAACGCGGCTGGGTCTACATCGCAGAGGAAAGCGGTTACCTCGCCGCCTACGCGCCGAAGCCCATGCTCACGCTGGTCAAGGGCGGCGCCCGGTAACCGACTGCTTGGGTGATCCCGGTCGGGCCCGGGGCCCGTCAGTTGGGCCCGCCCCACCGCCCCCACGCTATCGCCTAGCTACTCGATTGGCTCGCAGTGGAACTCCATCGACCAGCCTACGAAGGTTGGGGTGCTCAGGCTGTCGCTCGACGCGTTGAGCTTGGCGCGCACGCGAAGGAAGGGCAGGAAGTTCGGCTCACCTCCCGCGATGAGCTCGTCGCCGATGTCGTAGGACTGTGCGGTCGTGCCAGCGGGATAGAGAATCGACACCGGGATGACCGTGTCCAGCTCCGCGAGCGTGTTGGCTGTATAGATCTCGAACTCAACCGAGCTGTCCGATGGCGTCGAGCCGATCCAGGTGAGCGTCCCCCAGTTGGGTCGCTCCGGGGGGATCTCGCAAACGACATCGGAGTCGTAGCTGTTCTGGTAAAAACCAGACCCGTACGATCCGCCCGCCTCGGGAACCATGACTCGAATCGGAACGCGACCGATCTCGGCCGCACCGGCGAAGCCCACCATATCGAAGTCGAAGACCTGGGCCGTCGCGGTCTGCGCGACCGAAGTGTTGCCCAAACGGAACTGGAACGCGACCTCGGCGCCCTGTAGGCAGCCGTCGCAGATGCTGGTGCCCACCCCACCCAAACAATTGTTGATACCGGTCGTTGGGCAGCTGACGGAGGTCACGTTCTTCACGAACTCGGTTTCGTCGACGGCGCCGCTTGCCGGGTTGTCCTCGGCCACGAACGAGATGTCGCGGCGGGTGTTGCCAATCAGCGCCCGCACCGCATCAAGAAGAGCGGTCGAGAGCCCCGAGCCATCGGCGGCGATCGTCTGTATGTATGGATTTCCAAATTGATCGACCGAGCCTGTGATGTTGGCAAGCTCGGTGGCATCTGGGAGTCCGCGCAAGGTGCCGCCGTCGCCTGGGCTGATGACGCTGACAATATTCACGTTACGGGCCAACAGCTCCGTCTCCACGGTCGTCCATGGGATGGGAAGGTCGGCGGTTTGCCAGCTCGGGTAGCCGCCGGGATCGGCGGTCAGATTGTGAAACCTCAGCTGGAAGTTCCCCAGCCTATCGGCAACCGACGAGCTGGTGTCGACCGCTCCATCGGACACGGCGTACCAGTCTCCCGGTAGAAGAGACCGCGTGAGGCGCCCCCAGTAATCACCGCCGCCAGGCCCGCCATTGCAGTCGACGTATCCGAGCGCTCCATCGAAGAGCGCGACGTTGGTTGTGTGGTAGGCGCTCCCTTCGCCGCTCACGAACATGTCGGTTGGGGCGCTCAGTGAGAACTTGAGGAACGCGTCGCGTCCATCGCCCCAGTAGCCCGACCAAGCACTGCCGCGCTTACAGACACCCTTGTCCCATGTCGTGGCGTCGTTGCCGAAGTTCTTGTTACTCCCCATCACCGTCATCGACTTGTTGCTGAGGTCGCCCAGATCCCAGGCCGTAAACGGGTCACTCGAATAAAGGACGTTCGGGGACTGCTCGACCGGCGGCAATCGGGTGCCTAAACCCAAGATCCCATTATACGGTGGATTCCCGTAGGTTGGGCTAGAGAGGAGAGGGCCGTTGTGCATCTCGGCGTCGGTAAACAGCAGGATGATCGGAAGGACACCGGAGCGGAAGCAGGGATATCCCCAGCGTCCGGCGGGCGTCGAAGGGCACGCGCCACGGTTCGGGACCAAATCGCCCAAGCCGCTGCCCGTGATGACCGAGTAGATCGCCTGAGTCGGACCGAGTAGATCGCCTGAGTCGCCGCCTCCGGTGTATCTAGGTTGAAGTCGGCTACCATCTGGGCCACCGCATCGACTATGTGTTGCACGTCATCGGTCATGTCGAGGTAGTGATGATATGGCGCCATGTCGTACCGGTCGTTGTGCGGGAGGTACGACACTTCCTTGAAGTCGCCGACACCGAGCCAAAGATCGGGAACCGCGCACTTCAAAGCTCCCACGATGCCGGTGCCCGCGCCTGGCGCGCAGCCCGACGGGTCGACGAAGGTGCCCGAGGACAAGTCTTTGAGCAGCTGGACCTGCTCGCCGGTCATCGAGCCGGTCGCGTCCATCAAGATATAGGCGTCGGCGCTCGTGATCGATCCGCTGATGGCCAGCTCGGCCTGTACGGTCGCCTCCTGGTCCGACTTGAAGAAGAGGGTTTGATAGATCCCGTCGTTGCTAGCGTCGCCGTCGCAGGGGAGTCGCCAACCGGGGCCTGCACATTCGTC
>JAFDAJ010000364.1 GCA_019313915.1 Deltaproteobacteria bacterium | reverse complement strand
GTTCAAGGGATTGGAGTTTGAATCCATCGACGCCTTGGCTCTCGACGAGCACGATCGGCTAGTCGGAGTGAACCCGCGCGCGGAGGTGCCTGTCCTCGTTGATGGGGGTTTCACGGTCACCGATTCGACTGACATCGTCTACTATCTAGAGGACCGATTCCCGACGCCTACGGTCTTTCCGGTGGAGCCCGAGCTCCGCGCCAAAGCGCGACGATGGCAACGAATTGCAGATACCCTTCTCGACGCGATCATCCACGACATCTCCATTTGGACCTGGCCCACGCACCAACGGCAGGACGACCCTCCTGAAGGGTTGCTCGAGGCGGGGCGCGAGGACCTACGCAACGTTCTCAGCCAGCTCGAGGATTCGCTCGGTGACGGAGGTTTCGTGTGCGGCGATCTGTCGATCGCAGACTTCGCGCTGTTCCCTCACATCTCGGCGCTCAAGCCGCTTGGAATTATACTCGAAGAATCTGTCCACCCGAGGCTGCTTCGCTGGAATCGCGAGATGCGCTCACAGGCGCTGGTACGCAAAGATCTCGACTACGTGAAACAGTGCGCGTTCGAGAAGTTCGTGTCGGGCCAGTCTCCCTACGAAGACGAGAAAATCGTTTGGCGAGGTGACCGAATCGAGTGGCTTCTCGCGCATGGCTTTCGTGACTGGCTTCTTGCGGAGCTCGAGTCTGGCCGTGCAGTCGTTCCCCGCTTCGTCTAGGCATCCGGATAGGCGAAGTCCTTGAAGCTCACTCGGTAGAAGAGGGAGTACAACAGTGGGACGAAGCCGAGGGTGAGCATCGTTGAGAAGGCTAGGCCGAACATGATTGCTACTGCCAGCGGTTCCCACATGGCTTCGCCGCCTAGGTAGAGGGGGAGCAAGCTGGCGATCGTGGTTGCGGTGGTGAGCATGATCGGGCGGAAGCGTTGTTGGGCTGCTTGGATGACGGCGTGGGGTGGGGTGAGCCCATTCTCACTCTGTTCGATGTCGATTCGATCGATCAGCACGATGCCGTTGTTGATTACGATGCCGGCCAGGGAGACGATGCCGAGCAGAGTCATGAAGCCGAAGTACGAATCCATGACGACCAGGCCTATTGCGACACCGACTAGCGCAAAGAGAATGGTCGCGAGGACGATGATGGGCTTTCGCAGCGAGTTGAACTGCCACACCAAGAGCATGATGATCACCATCCCCGCGATCGGGAGCTTGTCCGCAATGGACTGGTTGGCTTTGCCCGAGCCCTCCACCTCGCCGCCAAACTCGTAGCGGTACCCGATGCCCCACTCCGCCTTCTGTTCTTCGAGCCAGGGTTCGAGCTCCGCGATGACATCGAACGCGGTGACACCTTCGATCACCTCGCTGTCGACCGTGATGGTGGCGTAGCGATCACGCCGTAGGATCTCCGAGGACTCCCACTCGAGGTTGGCGAGTGCGACCTGGGTGAGCGGCACCGAGCTTCCGTCTTCTGAGAAGACGCTGAGAGTCGCCAGGCGATCGATGTTACGGCGCCCTTCGGCGACCGACCTCAACACGACTGGAATGATCTTGTCGTCTTCGCGGTATTGCGTCGTTTCGTAGCCGCTCAGGAAGGTCTGAAGCGAGGTCGCGACATCTTCGTTGGTGACGCCGGCTCGGCGCGCCTGGTCTTCGCTGACCTCGATGACCAGCTTCTTCACGCGGGGACCCCAGTCATCGCCAACGTTGCGCGTGTCGTTCCGATCGTTGAGCCACTGTTTGACCGTGTCGGCAATCTCGAAGGTCCGATTGACGTCCTTGCCGGAGATGCGCACCTCGACGGGTTTGGTTACCGGCGGGCCGTTGCCGAGGAGCCGGACGTAAGGACGGATATCCGGATATCGCTCGGTCACGTACTTTTCGAGACGCGCCATCATCTCCGGCACGACCTCTGCGTTCGTGGTTTGGACGATGCTTTCCGAGAATCGAGGACGCGGCGCGTTGGGGTTGTAGCCCAAAGTGAAGCGCGGTGGTGTAGCCGCGATGAAGGTGGCCAGGTGAGTGATCCCTGGATGGTCGTCAGTCTCGCTGAGGTCACTCCGGACGTAGGACTCCATGTCCTTGACCATGTCTTCGGTCGTGCGGATCGAAGTGCCCGGAGGGAACGTGAACTCGGCGACGAAGAGGTTGGTGGTTTGCGTGGGAAAGAACATCTGAGGCACGAGCTTGTAGAGCTGCATGCCTGCGACAAACCCGAGGACCGCCACCATGATGGGCACGAGCTTGTAGAGCTGCATGCCTGCGACAAACCCGAGGACCGCCACCATGATGCTGAGCGCGGGATGGCGCAGGATCGCCAAGATCCCCCGCCGGTAGACGCGATAGAATCGCGAGTCGAACGGTTCTTCGATCGGCTTGGGTTTCAGAAAACGCACGCAGAGCAGGGGGACCATGGTGAGCGCCAGCACCCAGGAGATCAGCAGCGTGATCGTGACGACGGAGAAGAGCACTCCGGTGTATTCCCCAACGGCCGATTCCGCGAGCTTGATCGGCAAGAAGGCAGCCGACGTGGTCAATGAGGCGATCAGCAGTGGGACCCGCAACTCGTTGGTCGCGCCAAGCGCGGCTTTGACCCCATCTTCGCCTGCGGCCATGCGCACCATGATCGACTCGGAGATCACGATCGCATTGTCGACCAGGAGGCCGAGCGCGATGATGAGCGCTGCAAGCGACATTTGGTCGATCTGAATCTCGAAAATGCTCATCGCCCACATCGCCATGATCATGGTGACGGGTACCAGCGAGGCGACGACCAAGCCCGTGCGCAGACCCAGCGTCAGAAGCATGACGACGAGGACGATTGCCACCGCCTGAACGACGCTTTCGACGAAGTCGTCGACCTTTTTCTCCACGCGGGTGGGCTGGAAATACGTCTGGTAGAAGTCGATGCCGTGCGGGTACTGCTCTTGGATGTACTCGAAGAACTCTTGCAGCTCCTCGCCTAGCTGAATGAGATTTCCGCCGTCCGCCATCGACACGGCGAGGGTGAGGCCGGGCCTGCCTTGGACGCGCAATAGCCCCTCGGGCGGGTCCACGTAGCCGCGGTAGATGTCGACGATGTCTTCGAGGTAGACGAGCTCGTCGGTCCTCGGGAGTCGAACCAGGTTTCGCCTGAGCTCATCGACCGAGCTGAAGTTACCGCTTGGCTCGAGCGCGATGGTCTCGTTCGCGACGTCGATTTCGCCGCCCGGTTGGATGATGTTCCGCTGTTGCAGGGCGTTCTTGAGGTAGTCCGGCGTCATTCCGATGCGGCTCAGAAGGGCGTTGTCGTACTCGACGAAAAGACGTTCCTCCTGGGCACCGAGGATGTCGACCTTGGCTACCGACTCGATGCGCAGGATCTCGTCGCGGAGGTCGTCGGCGATGTCCTTGAGTTGCATGTACGAGAAGCCGTCACCGGTCATGCTGAACATGATCGGGTAGACATCTCCAAACTCGTCATCGACGATCGGCCCGGTGATGTCCTCCGGCAGGCTGGGTGCGACGCTGTCGACCTTGCGTCTGAGGTTGTCCCAAATGGGACGCATGTCCTTGAACTCCTCGCGGATGTTCACGTAGATGACGGACACGCCGGTCCGGCTCTCGCTGTTGACCCAGTCGAGCTCGGGGATCTCTTGAACGGCCTTTTCGATCGGATCGGTGATCAATTGCTCTACGCGTTCCGGGCTCGCGCCGGGGAACTGCGTGGTGATCATCGCCGTTCGAATGATGAAGCCCGGGTCCATCTGCCGAGGCGCGTCGAAGTACGCTCCGATGCCGGCGAATATCAGGACGACGATCAGCGTGCCGGTGACCGTGCGTCGCTCCAGGGCAAACTTGGTCAAGCTCATGGCGTCTCGTCGGCCTCAGTAGGCGCCGGCTCTGCAGTAGGCGCCGGCTCTCCAGCCAAGTTCTCGGGCTCCGACCCAGCGCGCTCGGGGACCCGGACTTGCAGGCCGTCGTAGATGCGGCTGACGCCAGCGGTGACCACGAGCTCCCCCGGCTTCACGCCCTCGAGGATCTCGATGCCATCGGAAAGAATCTCGCCAACTTCGACAGGGGTCCGGTGAACGATGCCGAGGCCATCGTCTGTCTTCTCCAGCATGAAGACAAAACGGCCCTCGCGGTCCTCGCCGACGGCGCTGACTGGAAGAGCGTACTTCGGACCA
>JAFDAJ010000363.1 GCA_019313915.1 Deltaproteobacteria bacterium | reverse complement strand
GCCTCCTGTCGGCGGACTCGATCGCCGCGACCAGTGCTTCGAGCTCGGAACGCTTGGGGTGCTCGCCAAGAGGCTTCGGCGCCCGCTCTTCAGGGTCATTCGCCAGGTCGATGCGCAGGTACTCGCCGCCCATCCAGATGAGCTTCTCATTTCCGACCCAGATGGCGGCGGCGGGCTTGCCGACCGGCCCGCGACGATGCTTGTTGTCGGGGTTCGGGATGGCAACCGACTCGACTGTCGGTAGTGGCTCAGGAAGCTCGCCGCGGAGGAGCAGGTCGTGAATGGCGATCGCGGGGAACGGCTCGGGCAGCGTGGGTGCCTTGCCGTCCGTCCAATACAGAAACGGAACGCGGGTGTTCGCCTCGTACACGAAGAGGTGCCGCCACAGACCGTGCTCCATCAGGAGCTCGCCGTGGTCAGCCGTGATCCCGATCCGGTAACCGGGGTTCAGCCAGCCGGCGGTCTCCAGCGTAGACAGCGATTGCTGTAAAGCTCGGTCTTCGCGGTAGACGCCATAGTCGTAGAGATCGTAAAGCTGACGACGCATGAAGCGGGTCTCGTGTGGCTCGAGCTTGCGCTGCAAGAAGAGCTTGAAACCGACTCCAAACTCTTCGGGGACCATCTGCGGGTCGAGCAGATCCCATCCAAGCTTTGGGTCGGGGGTGATCCACGGGTCATGCGCCTGGATGTAGTTGAGCACCAGGAACAGTGGCTTGTCGGGGTCCACACTCTCAGCGAGCACTCGCTTCAAGGTCGGCGGCACCCAGTCGACCCGCGGGTCGTGCTTCTTCGGGCGTGCAGCGACGATCGAAAAACCGCGCTGGAGCCCGGCCTCGCTCAGGAGACCATTGTCACTGACGAGCACAGTCTGGTAGCCGCGCTCGCGCATCTGCTCCGCCAGGGTTGGGATGTCGTCACGCAATGGGTAGACGAACAACGAGCGCACCCGCTTTCCCTCTTCGTCGGCGTCGTCGTCGCTTCGGGCGTAGTGCGCACCGTGGCGCGCCACCGACACGCCCGTGAAGTAACTGGCGTGGCTCGGCAGGCTCCAGTCGCCGGGGGTATAGGCTCGGCAAGTATGGGTGGCGCCACGGTCGACGAGCGACTGAAGGTATGGCGTGGTCTTGCGCGCGTAGCCGCAGATCGACGTGTGATCCGCACGCACGGTATCGAGCACGACCAGTACGACAGTCGGCGCGTTGGCGTTCGATTTCGGTGGCTCGGCTGGCTCGGTCGCGAGCGATTCGTCGACGTGGAATGGGCCGCGCGGAACGGCTTCGTAGATGCCGTCGCCGAAGTCCCGTTTAGGGGGCGGCTCCTTGGCCTTTTCGCACGCTGTGACATGGAGCAAGAGCATAGCGGCGCACAGCCCTCCGCGAAGATGCAGCGATCCCATGCTCGAGATCGTAAGGGATTTCTAGCGGACTCCACAGAAACCCACAGCATCTACGCATCGTCGCGCTGCGCCAAGGGCTTCCAGTCGACTCGACGGATCTCTTCAGCGAGCCGCGCACGCAGGTCATCGCTCATCCACAAAGGATGCCCCGCCCTCGTGGGACTCGGCAAGTCGGTTGGAGTAGACTCCGTTCATGTCGGCCAACCTTGGCGATCCCGATGTGATCGGCGGCGTTCTTCTCTGCCTGGGCGGCCTGGGGCTCTTCTTGCTGGGAATGGTTGTGCTCACCGAGGGCTTGCGCGCTCTGGCAGGCCGTGCGCTGCGCCGCATGCTGAGCCGTTTCACCCGGAGCCCGCTGTCTGGCGCCATGACCGGCGCTGTTACCACCGCCGTGGTGCAGTCATCGAGCGCGACCACCGTTGCGACCGTGGGTTTCGTCGGTGCCGGTCTGCTCACGTTCCCTCAAGCCCTCGGGATCGTCCTCGGCGCAAACGTGGGTACCACCGTCACCGGCTGGCTGGTGGCATTGCTCGGCTTCAAGCTCGAGCTCGGCACCGCGGCACTGCCGATTGTGTTGGTTGGTGTCCTCATTCGCCTCCTGACCGGCGGCCGCGCTTCGTCCGCCGGTTTCGCAATGGCGGGTTTCGGGCTGATCTTCGTAGGCATCTCCCTCTTGCAAGAAGGCATGGGTGGGTTCGTAGGCATCATCACACCGGACAGCTTTCCGGGCGACACGTGGTCTGGGCGCTTACTTCTGGTCGTGCTCGGTATTGCTTTCACTCTCGTCACGCAGTCCTCGAGTGCAGGCGTGGCCATGGCATTGACCGCGGTGAATGCCTCCGCAATGACGGTGCAACAAGCCGCCGCCGCGGTGATCGGGATGGACATC
>JAFDAJ010000362.1 GCA_019313915.1 Deltaproteobacteria bacterium | reverse complement strand
GCCGCCAAAAGCTTTGAGCCCGCCTAGGATCAACCCCTGATAGTTGTTGTTCAGGTCGGACCAGGCAGTTTGAATTGCCTCAGAATGATATGGCATGAACTCAACTCTAGTGAGATAGACCACACCAAGGGCCAGCAAACTCAGGCCGACGAAAACGAATATAGCAAGAGCAGTCTTGAGCATTGGCTTACTCGACAGGGTAGACGTTGACGTGGGCTTCGTCGTTTTGGGATGCGAGGACGGCGCCCGTGATGATCGAGCCGACGAAGATGCCTACGCCGGTATAGAAGACCCCTGGGTTGCGGATTTGGTTACCGTTGACGAACGGGTCGTTGTGGTAGCTCACCGAGGCGAACATCATCGCTAAACCAGCGATCGAGCCTGCCACGAATGTTGCCCAGCCGGCTTTTCGCATTCGTCGCTTGTCGACGTAAACGCCTTCGACGATCGCATCGGCGCTCAGATCGATCGGTTGGGCGACATCGACGGGCCTGCCACCTTCGAGCGAAAGCGCCATTCGGTGTCGTCCGGAGAGCAGCGTCGCATCGCAGGGGGTCTCGCAGATTGGTTGGTAGGCCTTCGTGATGATCTCTCCGTAGTACGGGGCAGCGCCGTAGCCGACTCCGTAGCCGCCCCAGCCGGGCCCGCCCCAGCCATAGCCCATGCCGAAGCTGACGCCGCTGATCGAGGAGTAGCTACCGCCCATTCGTAGTTGAAACGACACGCCGTCCGTGGGCGAACGGAAGTGGGCGCGGATGGGCGTGCCGGAGATCAAAACGCGGCCCGGCCGGTCGAGGATGACGCCAGTCGATGGCGTTTGGAACTCGGGCACGCCGGGTTGAGGCGGCGGTGGCGAGTCGATCACGATGGTGGATGACGGCTCGTCTCTAGGTTGAGCTGCCGGGGGCTGTTGGCCGAGCGCGGTGGCCGGCTGCATGACCATGGCGAACAAGATGAGGGCGATCGAAAAACGCATGAATCGCTCCAGCAATATCAATAAGTCCCCTTGCCCGTCTCATTACATCATAGCGTAAAAAAAGGCCCCGCCACACGTCGGTTACCGCTACCGTTGCTCCCTTCCGGGCCTGGCGGATTTCACGGGCCGACGTTGGCAGGACCATAACTGGCGGAGAGGAAGGGATTCGAACCCCCGGTACCTTTCGGTACACACGATTTCCAATCGTGCACCTTCGACCACTCGGTCACCTCTCCAGACGGAGTCCGCCTTCCTTTTCGCTTCAGCCTCTGCTTTTTGGGCAGGGGCTTCTGCGGTCGTCAACTTGTAGGTCAAAGAACGTAGCGGAGAGCAAGGGATTCGAACCCTTGGTACCTCTCGGTACACTTGATTTCGAATCAAGCACCTTCGACCACTCGGACAGCTCTCCGCGGCGGAAGCTAGCAAAACGCTTTGGGGTGTCAACGACCGTTGCGCGGGCTGTTCTTAGCTCGGATTGCTGCAAAAAACTGGCTCAGAAGTGCGCTGCATTCCTCTCCGAGGACGCCCGGCACACATTCGAACCGGTGGTTGAGGCGGTCGTCGCTGCCGATGGTGTAGAGCGTCTGGGTGGCTCCCGCCTTCGGGTCGTCGCAGCCCCACACGACCCGCGGCACCCGTGCGTTTACCAGCGCGCCGGCACACATGGGGCAGGGTTCGAGGGTGACATAGAGAGTGGTGTCGATCAGGCGCCAACTGCCGAGCTGCTTGGCGGCTTCGCGAATCGCGATCATCTCCGCATGCGTGGTTGGGTCTTGTGAGGACTCGCGCTCGTTATGGCCACGTCCGATCACCTGGCCTTCATGGATAATCACCGCACCCACTGGGACTTCGCCCTTCGCTTCGGCGAGGCGTGCTTCGGCGATGGCCGCCTGCATCCACTGTTCGTCCGTGTCCTCCGTCATGGGTTGCGCTGTTTTTCCCGATACCAGGTCGCGAGCTCGGCCATCCCTCGTTCGCGTGTCACGGTGGGCTCGTACCCGAGGCCCTGTTTGGCTCTATTCATTTCGAACGCGCTCGTCTGTCCTCGCCGGATCACCTGGCTGAGGTGGAGCGACGATAGCCCGGTCCGAGATGAGATCCAGGCCCAACGGTAGGGGCCCCCGCTTCTGGGTGGGCTCCATTCAAGCGCAGCGCTCAGCTCGGTGAAGAAGTCGCGCGACACCGAGAGTTCGGTGTCGACGACGTTGTAGACATTGCCGGTCACCACCTTCGCTTGCAGGGCGCACAGCACCGCGTGCGTGAGATTGCCGATGAAAGTCGTCGCCATCAGCTTTTTGCCCCCGCCTATGATGCGG
>JAFDAJ010000129.1 GCA_019313915.1 Deltaproteobacteria bacterium | reverse complement strand
AGACTTCTTCATGGAGACCGTCGAGTCGCTCGACCAGGACTACGACACGCTCTGGGGCTCGATGATCAAGCAAACTCTGCGACGCGTGCATCCAGGCTTCAACGAGACCTACTACGGGTACCGTGGCTTCCCTGACCTGATGAAGGACATCGAAAGCCGCGGCCTGATCACCCTCGAATACGACTCGGACCACGGCAACTACAAGGTGACGCCTAAGCTATAGGGCTACGGCTGCCGAAGGATGCGTTTCCGTGACACCTTGATCCGAGCAGGCGCCTGCCATGGGTCGTGAGCTCTTCGTGCTCCATCGTGTCAGGCTCCTGCCACAGCATGGCCATCCGCTCAAACCCGTCTTTTCGAGGCAACTAGCGAGCGTACGTGCCACTACGACCCTTCTTCATCGCGCTGCGCCGCTGCGAAACGATTTCGGCTGCGCCGTCATCGGCGCGGAGCACCATCGAAGCGAGCTCCAGCGCTCTTCGGATGGCAAACTCAGGAGATGCGTCCTGCAGGATTTCTTGAGCGACCTGGAATGCCGGCGTCTCGATGACCGCTCTTGCGAAGTCGCGAATCCGCGCGACCGACACGTCGCCACCGTCAACTACGGCGCGGAGCAGATCGCGTGCGCGATTCTTCACCACTGGTGAGAAATGCGACCTCCCGAGGGTGTTTTCGGGTGTTCCTGACCGACTGGCACCCTTGAATTCGTTCGCTTTTTGGTCTGCAAGGTCGCTAAGGATCTAGTGAGGTAATACTCGTGGAGGTTCGAGTCCTCTCTTCCGCACCGAGTCCTCTGTAAACGTTCCGTACGTATCTACGAGGACTCGACCTACGGTGTACTCGGCCCGCTCTGCGCGGCTACCCAGTCGTCGTCATGCTAACGTGGTTGTGGAGTCACATGTTTGCCGAAGCAACGACATGATCGGATTCCCAGTGGGCCTTCTCTACTCGAATGCCGGCGAATGGTTCATTCATCGCTACGTGCTGCATGGACGGGGTCGTAACAAGCAAAGCGTTTGGAGCTTTCATTGGCACGACCACCACATGAGACCGAATCAGGAAGCCAATTGGCTCGACACGCCACGCGCAAGCTGACGTAAAGCAACGCCGCTCTCCGTCGCCCTCTACGGAGCGGCTTCAACCGGGATGGTCACACCCTCTCCTTCAATAGTGCAAGCGCCCGTCTCAGTGGCATCGAGGAACAGGGCGATTTGACGAAGCTCCATTTCGTATCTACTCCTTGTCTCCAGTCCTGAGGATTTCCATATGTCGTTGTTGTCCATCGAAGATCATCCTGGCGGCGTGCGTCTGCTCACGCTCGACCGTGCTCCCGTCAACGCCTTCAATCTCGAGCTGATGGCGGCTGTCTCCGACGCCTTTCGGGAAGTCGCTGCCACACCGGAGATCCGCGCCGTGGTCATCAGCGGCTCCGGGCCTGTGTTCAGCGCAGGGCTCGACTTCAAAGCCATGATGAAGGTAAGCGCCGAGGGGCCTGAAGCCGCGCAGCACTTCGCCCGAACCATGCACCAGGCCTTCATCGACATCTGGACCTGCACATGCCCCACCATTGCCGCCGTCAACGGCTCTTCGATCGCCGCGGGCTACCTCATAGGCGCCGCCTGCGACTTCCGGATCGTCGCCGAAGGGCCCGGGGAACACGGCCTCAACGAGATCCAATTTGGTGGAGGTTTTCCGGCGATCGCCGTCGAGATCGGGCGGAACGTGATGGGACCGCGGATCATACAGAGCCTCCTGTCGGGTGAGCTGTTCGACTGGAAGGGTGGCGTCGAGAACGGATCGTTCACCTCCAGCGAAACGCCCGGTGCGCTTCGCACAAAGGCCCTCGACACGGCACGTCAGCTCGGAGAATTCCCTCAACCCGCCTACGCTCATGCCAAAGCCCAACTCCTCGCGCCCTTCACCGAAAGGGTCATGGCGGAAAGCGAGGAGCAGAAGAGAAAGACGGACGCCATCTTCGCCTCTGAGGAAACGCTCGCTTCGCTGATGAAGCACATGCAAAGCGTGTTGAAGAAGTCCTGAAGAATCTTAGAATCGCTGGTGCCCACTAGTTGCTCGGCGGCCGCAATCAACCTGTTGCCAGTGTCCCGAATCGCTGCGAGATGCCGCGGTGCAACGAATCCGCCTACACGGCGGAGGCAGATGCCGGGCGTAAGTCGACATCACGCCCAGATATGCGTAATTGAGAGAATGGGGGAGCATGAGCCAAGCCGGATCGGGGACACGAGGCTGCGATGATCACGCCATCCCGCAACGTACCGGTCGCTATCCTGACTGTCTTGATGGCCGCTTGTGGTGACGACGCCGCACGCTTCCCGAATGGCGGCGGAGGAGGAGCTGGTTCCGCCTGGCAGCCTGGCGTGTTTGAGCCCGCTTCCGCGTTTCAGGCGCAATGTGTGTCGCCTCGAAGCGGCATCAATCCAGCGACGAATCAACCGTACCCTGATGCCCAGGGTACGATCACGGACGAGAACAACTTCCTCCGGTCATACAGCGACGACACGTACCTCTGGTACGACGAAATCGTCGACCAGGATCCGGGCCTGTTCGTTAGCCAGACTTCGTATTTTAACGAGCTGAAGACCACCTCAATCACTCCTTCTGGCCAACCGAAGGATAGATTCCACTTTACCGTCGATTCGGACGCGTGGTTCAACCTTTCCCAATCGGGTGCTGCCGCAGGTTACGGCGCACAATGGGCGCTTGTTTCCCTTAGCCCACCACGCGAGGTGGTCGTCGCCTACACCGAACCGAGCTCACCCGCGACGGACCCCCAAGTCGACCTCGCACGCGGTGCGAGGGTTGTCGCGGTCGACGGGTTCGACATCGACACCAGCACGCAAGACGGAATCGCCGCACTGAATGCCGGTCTGTTCCCATCCGACGCCGGCGAAACACATTCGTTCCTAGTCCAGGATGTAGGCTCGCAGAACAGCCGGTCCGTCACGATGACATCTGCCATCATCGAGTCACAGCCCGTCAAGAATGTGCGGGTCCTCGATACGCCGACGGGGCGCGTCGGCTATGTGCTGTTCAACGATCACATCGCCACCGCCGAGTTGGCGCTCATAGATGCCGTGAACCAGCTCAATGCAGGCGACGGTATCGACGACCTCGTCCTCGATATTCGCTACAACGGCGGTGGTTTCCTCGCACTGGCCAGCGAGCTGGCATACATGATTGCCGGCCCAGCGGCCACGGCTGGACGCGCATTCGAGCTACTTCAGTTCAACGACAAGCATCCGGTCACCGATCCTGTAACGGGCCGGGAAATATCACCGACGCCTTTTTTCGACACGACACTAGGCCCCCCGTTCAACGCGCCGCCGGAACAGGCGCTGCCAACATTGGACCTGCCTCGTGTCTTCGTCATTACCAGTCCATCCACATGTTCTGCGAGCGAAGCCATCATGAACGGCCTGCGCGGCGTCGATATCGAAGTCATCCAGGTCGGATCGACGACTTGCGGCAAACCGTATGGCTTCTATCCAACGGACAATTGCGGCACGACTTACTTCACGATCCAGTTCAGGGGCGTGAACGACAAGGACTTCGGGGCTTACATCGACGGATTCTCGCCAGCCAATACGCAGACCAGCATCGGTGTCGTCGTTCCTGGCTGTTCGGTTGCGGATGACTTCACCGCCGGGCTGGGTGATCCGAACGAAGATCGCCTGGCGGCCGCTCTAACCTACCGCGACGCCCAAACCTGTCCCGCAACACCCGAGCCCGTGGGAGGTGTGCTGAGTAAGTCCGGCGCACAGCTGAACGCCGCCGACGGAATCGTGCCGAAATCCCTCTGGCACACGAATAGGATCATGTTGCCGTGAGCGAGAAAACGATGAACCGGTTTCTGCTGATTACCGCTCTCGCGGTCGGCGTCGGCGGCTGCCGGTCGGTCGCAACCGAACACGACAGGGCAGCACGCATCATCCATGCCGATGACGCGAGCCGTGCCGCATTGCAGCGTGCCGTCAACGATGCTCTGAATACCAATGTCACGCTCGCGAACAACGCATTGACCGAAAGCAGCCTATTGATCATCGAACGCAGCCTACCGCGCAGCATGCAGAGCCTGCCAGCTCAGGGCCGCAACATGGAAGTCCCAATCCAGTTTCGCTTAGTGATCAATCGCAAAGACTGCATTCTGATCGATCAGCGCGACCGGTCGCGATACGAGCTCGAGAACACCACCTGCGAAGCCGAATAGCTCCTCGTCATTCCTCGTCATTCCTCGATGTTCATCGACATCACGAAATGCCCGTACGCCTGAAGGGCGGGTTGAGTTGCCTTAACTCTTGCAGTCCGGGGACCACGGGGTGAGACTCGCGGGTAGTTGCTACGCCGCAGCTGATCTGGAGGAGCAATGCTACATCGTGGTGGGTGGCCGATACACGTGGGCGCGTTGCTTTGCCTTAGCGGCCTCGCGGTGTCGGGCTGCAAAGAGAGCACGCCTGCCGACGACACGCCGATGGAGGAGACACCGATCTTCGAGGGGGCGATCACCGAGCTGGATGCCGCAGTTCGCAACGCTGAGCTCGTGTTCGAAGGAGAAGTGATACGCATCGAGTACGCGAGCTCGATGAACAACGGGCAAGGCGGACCTGACCCTGATGCGGACGGCACAGAGGATCGCGGGGAGCTTCCGCATACCTTTGTGACCTACCGGATCTCAGAAAACTTCAAAGGCAACTACCAAGAGGAGACGGTGACTTTGCGCTTCTTGGGCGGCCTCGATCCGACACCTCACCCCGACGATGGCTACGAAATCACCGAGGTGTCGCAGTATCCGGAGTTCGACCTGGGGGACCAGGACATCCTGTTCATGAGAGGCAATACGGAGCTTGGCTGTCCCCTCGACAACTGCGCCAACGGGCGTTTTCGGATCTTGAGCAGCCCGCAGGACTCGGAGCCTATGGTCTTTACGGAGCTCGGACACGAGGTCCGCCTCGTCGAGCGCTCGGAAACAGAGGCGCACTTGTTCTTCATTGGCGAGCACCAGATCCCCGAGGTCAACCAGCACACCTTCGTGTACCCGGATGGCTCCACCGCCACGATCGAAATCGTATCGGGAGAGGAAGAGCCTGCAGAGGAGGACCCCGCTAGCGTCGCCGCGGGCCTGCAGCAGAAGCACTCGCAGGGTCCGCCGGGCGGCAAGCCACCAGTGGATGACCCCGGTGGGCCTGCGGACGCTCCGGTCGAGGGCGTGCGCGTCACACCGAGTCAAATACGCGTGTTGATCTTGGCTTCGGTGGCGAGCCTTTATCCGAACGCACCCGACTTTTCGGACCTCCCACCCGCCCTTTCGGCCGACCCCAACGCGCCATTTTCGATCGCGAGCTTCGAGGATGACCCCGGGCCCGAGGACGACAGCGACCCCACGGTGGAGCCGCCCGAGCGCGATCCGCTGGAAGACTTGGAAGCCGGTGCTGCCGAGCGGGCCAACATCGAGGAAGACAACCTTCTGTCGGCGGAGGACGTGGCGACCATCCTTGGGCGGCGAGAGACGCTGACCGGCATCATCGAGATGCCGAACGAAGACGATGGAACCGCGGACGACGAGAACATGTGGACGGAGGTGCGGCGATGAAAGCCTGGTCCTACGCCTGCGCGCTGACGCTCGTGCTTGCCATGTGTCCAGCGGCCCCTGCGCACGCCTATCGATACCGCACCTGCGACGGCGAGAAGACGAAGATCCCTTCTGAAAACCTCGAGTACGAAGCCGGGACGAACTCCTTCGCAAGCGAGAACCGCCGCTATTCGTTGCGGCAAGCGCTCATCCACTGGAACGACGCGCCGTCCGAGTTCGAATTTTTTGAGCCGGATTGGAATGAAAAGGTCAGCACGAGCAACGCAACGAGCGAGGTCTGGTACTCGACGAGCAAGAGCATCCTGGACGGCGCGCCGGCAGTCGCCATCACCAAGAAGTACTGCAACATCTTCTCAAACAAGATTAGGTCCGTGGATGTCGTGATGAACAACGACGTGAAGTGGATGAACTACGAAAAGCGCTCGAGCCATCGGAGCTGGAGACCCAACGGCGATGGCTGGCGACCCGCACAGACGACTCTCATGCACGAGCTCGGCCACGCGGTGGGCCTGCGGCATTCGAAGGTGCGTTACAACTTGATGGGGTCGGACTGGAACGTCGTCACCGTCAACGACGGGGAGTTTCGCTCATACACCAGCGAAGACCCGTCGAAAGGTGCGGCCTTCCTCTATGGAACCACCGGTAGCTCGAAGCCCGACCTGGCGATTTCCATGTTCAAGTACAATGGCAACGACGGCGAGTACTCCAACCATCGCCTGACGCAGGTCTATGACGAGTCCGGAGCAAACGCGCTGAGCAGCACCTGGGATAACGACCGCAAGGAGTGGTACTACAAGCTCGAGCGCGGCGTGAAATACAAGTTCGAGTTCACGTACGAGCATTTGGGTCCGGGCGGCGTGATCGACACCAAGGTGGGCTACTATTTGTCGTCCAACAACAACATCACCACCTCCGATTGGTTCCTCGGAGACCGCAACTTCTCGCTTGGATGGAACACCCCCTACACCACCAAGCGCACCTTCCGCATCCCGGAAAGCGCCCAGCTCAAACGCTACTACTTCGGCGCCTTCGTCGACTACGAGAACACCACCGCGGAGCGCTATGGCGGGAACAACCGTGGGTACATTCCAATCGAGGTGGTGCCGTAGGGACGTGCGCCTCAGTCGAGAGAGAAGCTTCGAGTCTTGCCAGCGATGCGGCGGTCGAACGCGTGGAAGAAGTGGCTTGGGCGATGGTAGACGATCAGGATGGGAACATCGGCGATCTCATCCTCGATGATTCCTGAGTCGCCGAGCTTCACGTGCACGCTGTTCCACACATAGGCCTTCGCTCTGCCGTTGACCACGACGCCGAACACCTGGTCCTTGTTCTTGAACCGCGCGTCCGGCTTGGGATTGGTGCCACGGAACGTGTTCGAGTGGTTCGTGCGGTAGTCTTGGTAGGGGTAGCGTCGGTAGTCGCGAGCGTAACCCGTGTTTGGGGAGACGACGAGGGTGTTGGGGTGGAGCGTCTTCCAAGCCTTCCAGGTCATCTCGAGCACGCCCCGTAGAGGGGAAGCTGCCTTCATCTCGGGCCCCGCGACGGCTTCGAGGCGCATCTGACTCCAAAGCGACTCGGTCTCCCGGTCCCACATCACGAGGTTCGAATTGTAGAGTAGGCCGGACACGCCCAGTCGAACGGTCTTCCCGCGCACAAAGGCGCTGCGATCGAACTTCAACCCGGAGCCAGTCAGGGGGCAGAACGTGATCGCGTAGGCTTGTCCGGCCACCTTCTCGTTCACGATCTCATGCCACCACAGAATGTTGTGCGGGTAGGCGCGAGGCCCCTCCGCAGTGCGCACGCCTAGGATCATGTCGAAGTCCCGGAGGTAGCTAGCGCCGTCGGCCTCGACCATCTTCGGCGAATCGAGTGGAGGAATGCAGTCTCGGCCGGAACACCCCTGGAAAATCTCCTCGCACGGAACGGTGCACTTGCCTTCGAGGTCGGCTCTCACCGCCGCGGTGGGAATGGGCCCATCCCCCCAAACCTCCGAGCCGGGGTGGAACGCACTCCATGCGAACCAAAATGCGTTATGCCCAGGCACCGATTGGAGGCGCGCTTTGGCGGTGTCGACCTCACCGTCGATCTTCCATCGTTGCCCGTCGTCTGCGACCAGTCGAAGGCTGTCTATCGACCCGACAGAAGAGGCACTGCCAAGCGACACACCGGCGACCACCGCCACCCCGACGGCGGTCAACGCGGCGCCAAGAATTACGCGGGCGCTCATCACAAGCACTTAGTTGAGACGCGATCCGATGTTACCTAGAGAACGGCGAATTGGGAAGCATCGCGTGCATGCCGGTGCCATGGTCCCTGGCATGAACGCGCTAGTCTTCTCCAGGGTTCTGCTGTTCGGCGGTGTGGCGCTGTCCTTTCCTCTGGCTGCGGTCGCGGTGTTCCACTTCGGGACCGATCGAGGAGTGACCGCCGACGTTTTGTCGCTCGTTTACGCATTGGGCATCGCGGTCGTGCTCACGACGTCGTTCTGGCCGCTGCGCTGTACTCGGGATTGGAATCGCCTTCAGCGGATCGAGTCCTTGGCCCTGATCTATCTCGGCATGTCCTATGTGTCGCACTTGAGTTGGGAGCTCGGGTGGGTCGTGATGCGAGATGCCATCGCCGCTAGTCCAGATGCGCCCTGGGCCTATGCGTGGTGGGCGTACATCGACGGAGGCGATGCGCGTTACGCAACCGACAACGTCAATCTGTTCGTCATGGAGATCCTCTCGGTCACCAACGGCGCCGTCGGCATCCTCGCGCTCGTCAGCTATCTGCGCTCGGGGCGAAGCAGCCTGACGGCGATGTTGATCATGGGAGCCACGGCGGTGGTTCACCTGTACTCCGCATCGTTGTATTACCTGACGGAGCTGCTGGCCGGATTGCCAAACGTGGACACCTCGAGCTTCGTTGGCACGTACATCAAGTTCGGCTTGGCGAAC
>JAFDAJ010000027.1 GCA_019313915.1 Deltaproteobacteria bacterium | reverse complement strand
GCGCCCGCGGCAAGCCCAAAGCCGAGGCCAATCCATTTGAGCCAAGGTTCAGTGCCAAGCTTGCCGTCTAACCATTCGCCTCCGAGGTAGCCGAGCGCGACAGAAAGGCCGAGCTCGAGGCCAATCGTCGAGAAGCTGCCCATCTGTCTGAGCTGCTCCCGCTGTTCCCGGTTGAGGAGCATCGCCAGCACATCGTTTCCCTACAGTTCCAAGGATCCGCGCCCAAAGAGCGCGCGGCGTATAGCACGGAGGTATGTAGGGTCAAGGTTGGTGGAAGACCATTTCCGCCCATGAAAACCACCGGTTTTGGGACTTCAGAGAGCGGCGAAGGCCGCCTTGAATGCCCGACCCGTCTTCTGCAGGGAATCCGCGTCGTGGGCGAGCGAGACGAACGCGGCCTCGAACGGGCTACAAGGCCAATAGACACCGTGTTCGAGGAGGGCGCCGTGCCACTTGGCGAAGGCATCGCGATCGGTGTCGGAAGCTTCGTCCCAGTTGCGAACCGGCTTGTCGCGGAAGAATGCCGTCAGCATCGAGCCGACCCGCTGGACGGTGATCGGGACGCCCGCCGCGCCAGCGTGCTGCTCGAGGAGCGCCTGGACCTGATCGCCCTTGTGTTCGAGGTCTTCGTAGACGCCCGGGCGGAGGAGCTGCTCGATGGTCTCGAGGCCGGCAGCCACAGCCAGAGGATTTCCGCTCAAGGTGCCGGCTTGATACACCGGCCCGAGGGGAGCGACTTTCTCCATGATTTCGCGCTTTCCGCCGTACGCGCCGACCGGAAGGCCGCCTCCGATGATCTTGCCGAGGCATGTGAGATCGGGCCGGATGTCGTAGAGGGCTTGGGCGCCACCCCAGGCGACGCGGAAGCCGGTCATCACTTCGTCGCAGATCAGAAGGGCGCCGTGGTTCTGGGTCTGCGTGCGGAGCGCGGCGAGCCACACCGGGTCCGGGGGAATGCAGCCCATATTGCCGGCGACCGGCTCGAAAATCACCGCGGCGATCTCGTTGCCGCGCTCGGCGAAGATCTTTTCGAGGGCGTAGCCGTCGTTGTAGGGAACGACCAACGTCGTGCCGGCGATCGCGGCGGGCACTCCAGCGCTGTCGGGTTCGCCCAGGGTCGCCAAACCGCTGCCGCCCTTGACGAGCAGATAGTCGGCGCCGCCATGATAGCCACCGATGCACTTCACGATGAGGTCGCGTCCCGTGTAGCCGCGAGCGACTCGGAGGGCGCCCATGGTTGCCTCAGTGCCGCTCGAAACCAATCTCGACATCTCCATCGAAGGGACCGCATCGCGAAGCCGCTCGGCCATGGTGATCTCGGCCTCGGTCGGTGCGCCGTAGCTCGAGCCCTTTTCGGCGGCCTGCTGGATCGCCGCCACCACCTCTGACTTGGTGTGACCGAGGATCATCGGTCCCCAGGAGCCGACGTAGTCGACGTACTCCGTGCCGTCGGCGCCGACCATGACCGGGCCGTGGGCTTCCTTGATGAAGATCGGCTCACCCCCCACGGCACGGAAAGCGCGAACCGGGGAATTGACGCCCCCGGGGATGACCTTGGAGGCGCGGGCGAAGAGTTCTTTGGAGACAGGGTCGGACATGCGCCGCAGCGTTCCGATCCTGCGCGTCGCTGTCAAGCCGGACTCGCTCAAGCCGCGCGGCCGGAGAACGGCTCGCGCCGTGCTTGCCGTCTACACACGCGCACTGCGCGGCTTCTACCGGAAACGGGCTAAGGGATCGGGTCACCCGGACGGACGCACAGCAACAGTGACCGCCGTCCAGCGAAGCAATTGCGCAGTCGCCCCGCACCAACGCAAAGCATTCACCTCCTCGCTACCGAAACCGCGAAGAATGCCCCAAATCGTGCTGGCACGAGGAATGCAACAACGAACTCCAACCCGGTGAGCATCTCCTCACGGCAAGTTAACTTTGCGAGACTGAAAGAGGGCGTTTGTTTTGCCGGTCCCCTGAACCTTCACCAGGAGCAAAGACAATGATGGACCTCAAAAGAGTTCTTATTGGTAGCGCCATTTTCGTGATTGCTGGCCTCGGTTGCGGCGGAGGAGGAGACGGCGGAGGAGACGGCGGCAGCGGCGGTGATAGCAACCCACCGGTGTGCACGGCGGGCGAGACTCGCTGCACCGGAGATGTCGTGGAGATCTGCTTGGCAGATGAAACCGGCTGGGATCTCTCCGAGACCTGCGAGGGCGACAATGTTTGCATCGAGGGAGCGTGTGTGCTCTCTGCCTTCCAGATTCTCAACGTTGTGGCCGACCCGGCCGTCTTCGTGGAGGGCGCGGTCACGTCGGTGACTCTCACGGCGACCTATGAGGGCACGCCGACACAGCACCAGTGGCAGCAGATGGGAGGCCCCCAGGGCGGCTTGGGCGCGTCCACCGCGACTTCAATGACGGTCGACGTGAGCGGCATCCAGGTGGCTGCGGAGACCGAGCTCAGCTTCGGACTGTCAGTCACGCGCATCGATCCGAGCAGCACCGGCCTCGTGCCAAAGGCCGATGTGACCGTTACCGAGAGCGTCAGCGTCGTGGTCTTGCCCGCAACGATTGAACCCGCGCTTCCCGACGGAGCTCAGGTTGGCGGCTCGGTCGTCGACGTCGAGGTCTTCAATGCCTTTGGCAATGAGCAAGCGATATGGGCCGTGGGCAACCGGTTGAGCCTGAGGGATGTGGGATTGACCAGTCAGCCCATCGATACGCTTACGCTTCCTGGCTTCGTAGAGGACATCTTGGTGGTGGACTACCTGGGTACCGACTACGCCCTCGTGTCTATGGGAGCGGAGGGCATCGCAGTGGTTGCCCTTGCTGATCTCTCTCTGGTCACCACCGTTGGCGTCAACTTCTACGAGGACGAAATCACCTTCACCGAGGGTGGAGGCGCGATTCTCGCCGACAACATCATCGAAGGGACCCGCGGCAAAATACGTTCGCTACTCACCGACGGCACCTCACTGTGGATTGCTAATGAGGCATACGGTATCCACAAGACGGAGCTGTCCAATCTCCTCGCTGTTGGCGGACCGGCCCTCGAGCTAGATGGCACCCTGCTGATCGATTCCGAGGTGTTCACCCTCTTGTACGCGGGGGAAAACCCCTGGGGTGGACCGCGCAAAATGAGCATGGTCAACGGCAAGATCTTCGTGGCCCAGGGCTTCTTGGGCATGGGCATCTTCGATGCCACCACGCTGGACCAAGTCGGTCGCTACAACATGTACACCGACACCAACATGCACGAGGACTGGTTCATCCAGCGCAACCCGGCGGACGAGGTCCAGGATGATGGCGGCCTGCTCTACCTCGATGACGTGACCGGCATGCCCGACTACCGCCAGGCGAGCTTCGAAATCCTCGAGGTTTGGAAGGGCGACGTCGTCGCTGATACTCCTTGGGCAGATTTCGACCGCTACGGCAAGTTCTACTACAACTCTCGCTCGGTCGCCGTGGCCGACCAGGGCGGCACGTCCATCGCCTACATCGCCTATGGTCTCGGCGGTCTCGTTGCCGTAGATGTGACTGGTTACGAGACGGCAACGACGGGGACTTTCCTCGATGCAACCTACCTGGGCTACGCGCCGGCAGTGCCAGCACACGGCCCGGACAAGCCCATTGGCGAGCAATCCAAGAGCCTCTATCCGTACTTCGGGGCCGGTATGCTCAAGGAAGCTGGCGCCGTTGATGTGAAGGTCGTGGGCACTAACGTCTACTTCACCGATCACTTTGCCGGTCTTCTCGTTATGGGCGGCGCCGATGATCCAGCGGCGAACTGGGCCGGAGACGATGGTCCCTACGACAATGATGACCCGCTCCTCGGGGACGGTGTCTTGGGCGACCACTGGCCGGATTATGAGTTCGTGACCTCCTACGACATGAGTCCTTACGATCCGTCCGATCACGAATCGCTGCCCGTCTGGATGTATGAGCCTCCGAATCTCCTGGTCACAGGCGAAGTTGGCGGCCATGGCAATGCGATCGCACTCACCGCCACGATGAACACTGGCCAGGCCGGCGAGGTGGATGTCGTGATGACCACCGGATCCGGCGGCAACGTGTTCCTCGACATCTCGAGCTTGGTCACACCGGGCGCCTTCACTGCCGCGCAGTTTTTCCCCACGACGGATGAGCTCGGGGCAGCACCGGATGGCACTGCAACCCAGACCATCTCTATCGGTCACACCCAGGGCGTCGTAGCGACGGACAGCTATCTGTACGTCGCCGACGGTCCTCACGGTGTCTCCGCCTGGCAGCTCCTGGATGGTGCCGGCTTGCCCCTCGATGACATTCACCTGGTGGCCAACACGATCCAGGATGAGTACCCGGTCACCGTTGGGACTGACACGTTCTATCCCGCGGCTCACGCCTGGGGAGTCGTGTACGACGAAGCAACCGACACCGTTCTGAGCACCTGCCAGAGCGTTGGTGTCAGGCGGATCGATGTCTCCGGCGTCGAATCGGGTGCGGCGACGGTCCTGTCACCGCTGATGCTAAACCCGATGCCGACGGACATTTTCGAGCACAACGGCGACTACGGAACCGTGGATGGGGTCCAGTACCAGGATCACGCCTACGACGTGGCGCTCAAGGGAAGCCTGGCTTACGTGGCGGATGGCAGTAACGGTCTCACGGTCTACGATCTGACCAAGGACCCCACAGTCATGACCTCCGGCTTCCTGGTTGCGAACATCGGTGCCGGCTCGAACCGCCCGCCCCTGGGCCGGGCGGCCGCCATCGGGTTGTGGACCAATCCTGCCGATAGCAAGGAGTACGCCTTCATTGCTGCAAGCCAGAGTGGCATCGGCGTCGTGGACGTCACCGACCTAAGCGACATGAAGTTCGTCAAGGTCTTCGAGCCGAAGAAGGTCGAGGATGACAAGGTCATCAAGGCAGACGGACGCAGCGTGGATGTCCACGTGGTCGGTGATCACGTCTACCTGAGCTACAGCAGCTTTGGCATCGTCGTGTTCACCATTGCGGACCTCATCGCTCCGGTTCCGGACGGTGTGGATCCACTGCAGATCTGGAAGACCGGTTCCACCGGTGTGAGTGAGTATGACTATCGACCGGATCACCTGGCGAAGTTCCGACTCACCAATGAGGTTGGCTACGAGGAGCTCGACGCAGAGGCGCTGTACATGGAGTACACCAACCTGAATGACAGCCTGGTGTTCTACGTTGCCTATGGTGAAGCGGGCCTCGTCCGAGTCGATTGGACCAACCCGGCAGCTCCGGTGCTTCTTGATGTCGCGCCCACGGTGGGGGAAGCGACCTCGGTGGCCCTCGCCAACGGTCGAGTGTTCGTCGCCGACCACGGGGGTGGATTCATCCAGTTCAAGTAGTCGCTGCTAGCAGCCACTGCGGCCTCGCGGTCCCGGAAACGGGTCGCGGGGCCGTCTCCGTGTCGGTTCAGGTTTGGAAACCCATCTCGGTCCCTCGTTCGAGTCGCCTGGGTCGGGCATAGTGTCCTCATGGCCAAGGTCCGCGTGGACACTGGTACTGGCGAAATTAGCCCTTTCAAGAAGGGGTCTGACCCCTTTTTCTGAATAAGGGGTGGGTGGAGGCTGTTGGTGGAGGGTATGGGTGCGTGCTAGCCAAGCGGCCCGAGGGAATTTTTATGTCAAACGACGTCCGTGCCATTAACGAAATGGTTCAGCGCGAGAGCGCTTTTATCGATACGATTCTTCACGAGGTCCACAAGGTCGTCGTGGGTCAGGACGTGATGATCGAGCGGGTGCTGATTGGGCTTCTCACCGGGGGGCACATTCTGCTCGAAGGCGTTCCCGGTCTCGCCAAGACGCTCACGGTCAACACGATCTGCAAGACGATCGCGGCGAAGTTTCAGCGCGTGCAGTTTACCCCTGACTTGTTGCCAGCGGACGTCGTTGGAACGGTCATCTACAACCAGCAGAGCGGTGAGTTTACGGCCAAGAAGGGTCCGATCTTCGCGAACCTCGTCCTGGCAGACGAGATCAACCGAGCGCCCGCCAAAGTGCAAAGCGCACTGCTCGAAGCGATGCAAGAGCTTCAAGTCACTATCGGCGACACGACGCACAAACTCGACGAGCCGTTCATGGTGATGGCCACGCAGAACCCGATCGAGCAGGAAGGCACCTACCCGCTCGCCGAGGCGCAGATCGACCGCTTCATGCTGCACGTGCGGGTCGACTACCCAAGTCGAGACGAAGAGCGGAAAATCATGGACCAGATCTCAGACCACCTCCTGCTCGGCCAAGATGCGGGTGCAGGCATGGGCGTGCAGCAGGTCGCGACGACCGCAAAGCTTCTCGATGCTCGCAAGACGATCGGGCACGTGTACATCGACCCGAAGATCAAGGACTACATCGTCCAGATCGTCACGTCGACGCGCAATCCGGCGCAGGCGGGCCTCGGCGACTTGACGGACATGGTCGCCCACGGCGCGTCCCCGCGCGCATCGATCGCGCTCAACGTCGCGTCTCGGGCACATGCCTTCATGAAGCACCGCGGGTACTACGAGGCGGAAGCGGAGGAGATTACGAGCGACCAGATCGTGCGCCGCATCTTCGAAACCGTGGAAGTTCCGTAACCGAGGCCTGTCGTGATCTCTCGCGAGCTCGTCAAGAAACTCAAGAAGATCGAGATCTTCACGTCGAGGCTCGCCAACGACCAGTTGGCGGGGAGCTACCACTCGGTGTTCAAGGGTCGGGGGATGGCGTTCAGCGAAGTCCGCCAATACCAGCCCGGCGACGACGTTCGTTTCATCGATTGGAATGTGAGCGCGCGCATGAATGACACCTACGTGAAGGTGTTCACCGAAGAGCGCGAAATGACCGTGATGCTGCTCGTCGACCTTTCGGCGAGCGAGAGGTTTGGATCCGTCGAGAAGCCGAAGATCGAAACCGTTGCCGAAGTGGCGGCGCTTCTGGCGTTCAGCGCGATCAAGAACAACGACCGAGTCGGGTTGATTCTGTTCACCGATCGCGTCGAACGCTTCGTACCCCCGAAGAAGGGTCGTTCGCACGTGATGCGTGTCGTTACGGAGATTCTCAACGCCGACCCCAAGGGCGAAGGCACCGACATAGGGGTGGCGTTGGACTTGCTCGGCGGCATTGGCAAGCGGCGAACCGTTGCGTTTCTGATCAGCGACTTCATCGCAGAGCACTACGAAAAGCAGCTCAAAGTAGTGTCCGCGAAACACGACCTGATTCCGATTCAAATCGTCGACCCACGAGAGGACGAGCTGCCGGACGTCGGACTTGCTCTCCTCGAAGACTTGGAAACCGGAGAGCTCATCGAAGTCGACACCTCCAACTTGAGTGTTCGTGCAGACTACGCGCGCGAGGCACAGCGCCAACGCGCGACCCGCGAGCATCTGTTCCGCCGACTGCAACTGGATCACGTCACAGTCAGCACCGATTGCGACTTCGTCAGGCCGCTGACGGAGCTCTTTCGACTCCGGCAACGGCGACTCACGGGCTATCGGTGAGACGCTCTGCTGCCATCGTTGTGTTGTCGTTGCTCACGCCAGCAATCGGGCTGGCGCAAGAGCGCACGATTGCACTCGACGCGCCGCCAGAGACCACCATCGGCGACGCTATCGACGTCATCGTGACCGTGACCGCGGCCGCTTCGGACGAGGCAGCGGTCCCCGAGCAGCCTTTCGAGCCGTTCGAGATCCTCGGCAAGAAGCTTTCGATCGATCCCTCGCCAGACGGCGAGTCCAAGACGTTCACGTTCGAGCTTCAGCTCTTGTGCTTCGAGCCAGGCACCCACGAGCTCGGTCCGGTTCACGTGCGGCTCACGAGCGCCGCCGGGGACCTCGTCGAGCTCGCATCGAACACCGCGAGCATCGAAGTTCACTCCCTCCTCGCGAACGAACCCGACCCTCAACTCAAACCGCCCACCGATCCCGTGGTCGTGGAGCAGGACGACTACAGGCTGCTCATCATCGTCGGCGTATTGCTCGCCATCGCGCTCGGCGCGTTGTTGGCATGGCTCTTCATGCGCTGGTGGCAGAGACGAGACCGGCCGGAGCCTGCGCCGCCGCCACCCCCACCCCCCTGGCAAACCGCCCTCGCCGAGCTTCGTGAGCTCGAGCTCGCCCGCGCGGCCGCACTCTCCGAAGGCCGCACGGATCAATGGGTTGACGCGGTGAGCGATTCGATCCGCGCCTACCTCGGGCGCCGCTATGGCTTCCACGGCCTCGAAAGCACCACGGATGAAATCGCAGAACACCTTGGCCGGGCGAAATCTCTAGCGATCGAACCACAGGACGCGGTCGGGTTTCTCGGGCAATGCGACCTGGTGAAATTCGCCAAGGCATCGTTGGCCGACGAAGCTTCGCGGACGCTAATTGAGGACGCGCTGGCGTTGGTCGATCAGACTCGCCCCGCAGTGGTCCGCCAAGACGGAGGCGAATCATGAATTCGCCGCGGCGCGGTGCATGGGCTGTGGGTTGGCTGTTGGCTGTCGCTTTCGTGGGCTTCGTCGTTAGCTTGCGTTACCTCGAATCGAGGTATCAACTTCTGATTACGGACGAGCAGCTACGCTTCGAACGCCCTTGGGCCGCACTGCTGCTGCTCGCGGCGCCACTGGCGTGGTTCGGCCGCGGTTGGGTGCAGCGGCTGTCGAGGCCGCGGCTTCTTTTCAGCCGTGCGTCTGCGTTGCGAGTTTCCACGCGGAGCTGGCGGCGTCGTTTGGCGGATCTGCCGGGCGCCCTACGGACTGTCGCGCTCGCTCTGCTGGTCGTGGGGCTCGCCGGCCCTCAAAGCATTCATGCTCGGGACACTGCAGAGGTCAGCGGGATCGAGATCATTCTCACGCTCGACATGTCTGGCTCCATGCAAGCGTCGGACATCCGGCCAACGCGCTTCAAGGCGACGAAATCGGTGGTGCGCGACTTCATCAATCGCCGACCGAACGACCGGATTGGCGCCGTCGTGTTCGGACGCGAGGCGTACACCTTGCTCCCGCTCACGACGGATCGCGAAGCGCTCCGAACCGCGCTTCGCGGACTCCAGCTCGATCAAATCGATGGGCAAGGCACCGCAATCGGCAACGCGGTGGGTGTCAGCCTCAACCGGCTGAGGCGTTCACGCGCGAAGAGCAAGGTGATGATTCTTCTGACCGACGGGGAATCGAACGCGGGCAACGTGTCTCCCTCGCAGGCAGCAGACCTCGCCGACGCCATGGGCGTCAAGATCTACCCAATCTTGATGGGGGTCTCCGACAACGTACCAGTCCAACGGGGCACCGGCCTCTTTGGCCGCGCGATTTTCGGCACCGCAAGCTACCCGGTCAACCCTGAGTTGCTGCAAGAGATGGCGGACAAGACGGGCGGCGAGTTCTCGTTGGTTAGCGACCGCGAAGCCCTCGAACGAAGCTTTCACGAGATCCTCGACCAACTCGAGAAGACCGACATCGAAGATGCCGGGCGCATGTATACCGAGCTTTTTCCTGCGTTCGTCGGCCCCGCCCTGATCTTCCTGTTAATCGAGCTTGTGGTCCTGTTGTGGTTGAGGAGGTGGCCATGAGTTGGGCCGACCCGGAGGTGCTCTGGCTGCTCGCGTTGCTGCCTGCCGCCGTCGCGGCGTTCTCGTGGAACGCCTCCAGGCGGCAACGCGCAACCGAAAGGTTCGGGAAGAGCGCGACGGTCGAGCCTTTGATCGCCGGACGGGCGCAATGGTGGCGCATTACACGGGCCGCCTTGATGATCGCTGGCGCTGCGTTCGTCATCGTCGCGTTTGCCGGACCGCAGTATGGAAGCCGTACGCGCGTGCTTCGCAAACATGGCATCGACATCGTCATCGCGCTCGACTTTTCGAAGAGCATGCTGGCTCGTGACGTGCACCCAAGCCGAATCAAGCGCGCCAAGGCCGAGCTTGAACGCCTCTTGAGCGACCTCGACGGCGATCGCGTCGGCCTCGTCGCGTTCGCGGGTGACGCGATGGCCTTCCCGATGACCGTCGACTACTCGGCGGTGCGCCTGTTCTTGCGCGACCTCGGTCCAATGGACATGCCGGTAGGCGGCACCGCGATCGGCAAGGCGCTCATTGCATCGAAACGACTGATCGAAAGCTCAAACGCGGGCCGCGTCGATGATAACGGCCCCGACCGTCGCTCCAAAGTGGTGATCCTGCTGACCGACGGCGAGGACCACGAAGGCGACCCGATCACCGCAGCGGAGGAGCTCAAGACAGGGGGGATCAAAGTGTACACAGTGGGCATTGGCTCTGGGAGCGGCGAACCAATTCCGAGCTACACTGCCGATGGCTTGCTCACCGGACACATGAAGTATCCGGACGGCCGCCTGGTCATGACCTCCCTGAGCCCCGAGAACGAAAACACCCTCCAGGAAATCGCGTCGATCACTGGAGGAAGGTACGTGAGGGCCGAAGAGGGTACGGTGGGGGTGACCGAGATTCGCGCAGAGCTGGCGAAGCTCCAGGCGTCGGAGCGCAAAGCGAGGCGCGTAACGGTCCATGAGAATCGCTTTGCGCTGGCGTTGCTCCCCGGATTTCTGCTGCTTCTTCTCGAGGCGATTCTTCCCGAAGCCTGGATCGTACGCCGGCGAAGGAGGAAAGCATGAGACTTGCTGCCTGGTGCTTGTGCTGCGCCGCAACCCTTGCTTTGCCCGCAAGTGCGTCCGCCTGGAGCCCTCTTCGAGGGGAAAACTCCAACGCGAAGAGGGGCAACGCGTTGATGGCCCAAGAGCAGTACGGCCCTGCCCTCGAAGCATACGACGAAGCGGCGCGGGAGCTGCCAGACGCGCGCGCTGTGCAGCTCAACCGTGGCCTCGCGCTCCTCGCGCAGGATCTCGGCGAGCAGGCAAAGGAAGCGTTGCTAGCCGGGGCAGATCCCGCCGCATCTCCGAGCACGCGAGCGGACGCGTACTACAACCTCGGCATCGCCTACGCCCGGCAAGGGGACGCGGTTGCGCAACAGGAAGAATACGAACAAGCGTCGGCACAGTTTCGTGAAGCAGCCGACGCGTTCAAACGAGCCCTCCGCGTGCGCCCCGGGGACCGCAACGCAGCATGGAACCTCGAGTACGCCATGAAGCGAATTCGAGAGGAAGAAGAGAAGCAGCAAGAGCAACAACAGGAGCAGGACCAGCAACAGGACCAAGACCAGGGGCAGGACCAGCAGAAGGACCAGCAGCAGGACCAGCAGCAGGACCAGCAGCAGGACCAGGAGCAGGGCCAGCAGCAGGACCAGGACCAGGAGCAGGGCCAGGAAGACGGGGACGAGAACGAAGACGCGCCCCAGAACGAGCAAGGGGAAGCGCGAGGGCAAGAAGAAGCCCAGCCAATCCCGCGAGATGAGGTGCAGCGCTTTCTCGATGCGCTGGAGCAGGGTGAAGAGAACCTTCCTTTGCAGCGCGCGCGCCGTCGCAATGCGGGGCGACCGCCGCCGGAGAAGGATTGGTGATCCGACTCCTCACACTCGCGTTCTTCGTGATGGCCGCCCTGCCCTGGGCCGCCACGGCGGCGGCCGAGCCGGAGGTGACGGTGACCCTCGGCGCAGTGCCGGCCGAAGTGAGGATCGGCGAGGCGACGAGGCTCGAAGTTCGCGTTCACGCACGCGGGGGAAGCATTCAGAACCTGGAGCTCAGCGACCTCGAGAAGTATCCGGAGCTGGAAATCGTCTCACATCAGACCATCCGGCCGATGCAGTTCAGTTTTGGTTTTGGCTCGGGCGTTCAGAAGGAATCCAGCCTCGCCAACGTCTACATTTTGCAGCCCTTGGTCGCGGGCACGTATGAGTTCGCGCCGGCGGTGGCTAAGGTCGATGGAAAGACCTATCGCAGCGCTCCGCTGACTCTGGTCGTCCTTCCAGCCTCCGGCGGCGCGACGGGCGGCTCCGCGGCTGCGACCGACGCAACCATCGAATCCGACCTATCGGGCGCCCGCTACGACGAGCACGCATTCCTGCGGACGGTCGTCGAGCCGGAGGAGGTCTACATCGGTCAGCAAGTCAACGTCACGGTGTACCTCTACGTGCGACTTGGTCTATCCCCACAGTCGGTGGTTCCGAGCAAGCCGTCGATGGACGGGTTCTGGGTGCACGACGATCCGGTGACGAGTCTTCAGTCGCAGACTGTTTCCGTGATGGGCGCACACTATCGCGCATTCGTGCTTCAGCGTTCGGCGGCGTTCCCGCAACGCTCGGGCGAGCTGACGATCGGTCCGCCGAAGGTCACGTTCGACGCAGGAGGCAGAAGCCTCTTCGACGCTCGCAGACGCCTGGACCGCGTCGGGGTGCCGGTCACGGTGAACGTCAAACCGCTCCCGCAACCGGGTCCGCCCGACGCGGTGGTCGGGCCGCATTCCATTCGCGCATCGCTCGATCGCACTACCGTGAGGACGGGGGATGCCGTGACTTTGCGCGTCGATGCAGGGGGCGTTGGCAACGTCCAAGAGCTTCGCGTCACCCTGCCGCCAATCGTGGGCGTACGAACGCTGCAACCGGTAATCCGAGATCAACAACAGTTCCAAGGCGCCATATTATCCGGCGCGCGGACGTGGGAGTGGATCTTGATCGCGGAGACCCCGGGTGTGCACACGGTGCCGTCGATCGATCTCCACTTTTTCGACCCCGACACCGAAGAGTACGGCTCCGCGAGCACGGATGCGCTCACCTTCACCTCTCACGGTGCCGCCAAACTTTCGCAACCCGCCATCGAACCGGTCGACGCCGGACCGAAGCCCAGCGGCGCAATCTTCGGGCCGATCCGGATGTACAGCGCCCTGACCCGCGATGAAACCCCCATACGCGACGAGCGGTGGTTCCCTTGGCTTCTAGCGCTCCCGCCAATCCTGTTCGCACTGTTTATCCTGGGAGCGGGCGCCGCGCGGCGTCGCGATCAACGCAGCGCCACCGCTGGCGCCGTTCAACGTCAGCTGCTCCGCAGCGCAGAGGACGCCCTTCAGGCCAACGACCCGAGGTCCTTCTACGATCGCATCGTTGCGTCGGTGACACATGCTCTCGATTCACGGCTCGGCGAACCGGTCGGCGGGCTTCCGCATGCAGCGCTCCGGATCCGGCTCGGCAGTGAAGGCTTCGATGACGATTTGGTGCAACGAGTGATCAACGAGCTCGAGGGCGCCGACTTTGCGCGGTTCGCTGCGTCGGGGGTGAGCCAGGACGAAATGGAGCGGTGTCGGCAACGGACCGCCGCGGTCGTCGAACGCATCCAGCGGTCGCGGAGGAAGGCGTGATTCGAGCCTGCTACATCACCCTCCTGCTGCTCGCCTCACCCATCGGCGTCGCCGCGCAACAGCCGGTGGAAGCCTCCGGTGGTTCATCTTTGGCGGCGATCTTCGAGGCGGCAAACATCGCGGCTTCGCGAGGCGATCACGCGGGAGCGATCTCCAACTATCGCAAGCTCACCGAGGCTGGCGTCCACGACCCCGATGTGTACTTCAACTTGGCGACCTCGTTTGCCCAGTCAGGGGACTACGCCCGCGCCATTCTCCATTACGAGCGAGCTCTCTCGCTGCGCCCGAATGACGGTGGCAAGGCCTCGGACAATCTGCGGGCTGCAGAAAAGGCGCTGGAGGAGCAACGAGCCGAGGTGGAGGGTGAGGCGATGATCCGGCGAAGCAGCTCGATCAGCGACGCGATTTTCGGAGGCCTGTCGGAGGACGCGCTCGCGATCGGACTACTCGTAGCCAACCTGCTGTTCTTTCTCGCTCTCGGGTGGGCCGCAGTGGGCCGCCGAAGGAACCGCTGGCTCTATCCGCTGCTGATCTCGTCGGGCCTAGCCCTGACGTTCTGTGCTCTCGGCCTTGGCGCGAAAGCCGGCCTGCTTCGGGACGGCCCACGGGCCGTGGCGCTCGACGACCGCGTAATCTTGCGCGAAGGACCCGACCCGCGAGCTCAAGTGCGCGGCGAAGCGCGGGCAGGAGACCGGGGCCAGATTGTCGATCGCGATCGTGATTTCGTGAAATTGCGGCTGGTTAGCGGACTCGAAGGTTGGACGCCGAGCTCTGGGGTCGGAGCCATCGACCGGAACGATGGTGTCCATTGACAACGCAAGTCAACGGAACGAGGATGCGGCCCGGACTGGTGAATCCAGGAGCAATAAAGCGATGACGACCGACTCCGCGACCAAGATCTTGGTCGCCGACGATGACTTGGAAATATTGGCATTGGTGGCGCGGCACTTGAGCTCGCTCCCTGCCGAGATTGTGGAGGCTTCGGACGGCGAAGAAGCGCTTCGCCTGGCCCGGCGCGAGAAGCCGGCCCTCGTCGTCCTCGACGTCATGATGCCGGGCATGAGCGGCTGGGAAGTGTGCCGCGCGATCCGCGAGGATGAGTCGTTGGGAGGCACCGGGGTCATCATGCTCACCGGCATCGGGGAGCGCCTCAACGAGATGACGTCGCCACTTTACGGGGCCGACGGATTCCTCGACAAGCCCTTCGAGCTAGACGACCTGACGGACAAGGTTCGGGAAGTCCTCGCAGGCCGAGACTCCCGCTGAACTTTGGCCTCGTTGCCGCACATGCGGTATATGCTACCCGGCTGACGATGTCTTGGAAACGCGCCGTCATCATCGTGCTCGCGCTCGCCGCTACGAACTGCTCCAAGAAGGCGGAAGAGGCGCAGGTCGTCGAAGATCAATGGCCGAAGCACGGACTCACTGAAGTTCAGGCGGACGAGGTGCTTGCGAAAGTCGGAGATCGCACGATCACGGTGGGAGAGCTCGCCGATCGCTTAGCGTCTCAGTCTCCATATCTGCGTGCGCGCTTCGAGAGCCCGGAGCGCCGCAAGGAGCTGCTCGACAATCTGGTTCGCTTTGAGCTCCTGGTTTACGAGGCGAAGCGGCGCGGCTACGCGGACAAGCCGGAGATTGTGCGAGCGCGGCGCAACGCCATGATCCAGCAACTCATAAAGAAAGAAGTCGACGCGCCGCTCGAGGGCATGGAGATCACCGACGAAGAGGTCAAAGCGATCTACGACGAGAACCCGCTCGAGTTCGACCGCCTGGCTCAGGTTCGCGCAAGCCACATCTTCGTCAAGGACCGCGCGCGTGCGAAGAAGACGCTCGCCCACGCGAAGAACGCAGACCTAGCTGGGTTTCGCAAGTTGGCTCGTGAAGATTCCGAGGACGACAAGACCCGAGCCAATGGCGGCGACCTACACTTCTTCGAGGCGAGTGGCGAAGGTGAGCCACCAACAGCAATTCGGGAAGCGGCGTTCTCGCTCGATAAGGTGGGCACCGTCTATCCAGAGCTCGTCGAAGAAGGCGGCGGCTACCATATCATCATGCTCACCGGAAAGCGCGCGGCACTGAAGCGCACCTACGAGCAGGCCAAGCGGGCGATTCGCCACAAGCTCACCCGCCAGCGGAAAGACGCCGCCATCGAGGCGCTGACCGAACGGCTTCGAAAAGAGGTCGTCGTCGAAATAGACTACGACGCGCTGAACGCCATCCAAGTCGAGATTCCGGACTTCCGGCAAGGCCAGTGATGACTCGCCTCGCCGTCGCTACGCTCCTACTCGTACTCACAGCGAACTCGGCCAGCGCAGACGTCGTCGAACGCGTCGTGGCTACCGTTAACGACCGAGCGGTCTTTCTAAGCGATCTTCGAAAACGTGCCGTTCCGTTTCTGCCGCAGGTGGCCGATGCATCGACGGAAACCGAGCGGATGGCCCGCCTCAAGGATCTCTACGAGGAGTTGCTCGACCATTTGATCGACGAACAACTCATTCGCCAGTTGGCCTCGGGCAGCGGAATCCGCGTGACGGACGCAGACGTCGACAACGCGATTGAGAACCTTCGACTCCAGAACAACATGACCGAGGCTCAGTTCCAAGAGGCACTCGACGCACAGGGCTTTACCCAAAGCCAGTACCGCAAGGATCTCAAGAGGCAGCTGATCCGCCTCAAGGTCATGAATGAACGGGTACGATCACGGGTCAACGTCACCGAAGAAGAGGTGCGGGCTCGGTACGAGCAGCGTGCGCGCGAAGAAGGCAGCGAGCTTCGCTTTCAAGTCTCGAACGTCGTGGTTCCAGTCGGAGAAGGAGCGTCGGCAATCCAAGTGGCTGCGAAGCGTCAAGAGGCAGAGACACTCCGGGCCTCGCTCACACCGGAAAATTTCGACGCGCGCGCACCACAATTGGGCGGCGGCGACCTCGGTTGGCTTACCCAGGGCGACTTGCCCGAGGAATTGGGACGCGCGCTCTTGCCGCTCAACGCCGGAGAGATCAGCAGCCCGGTGAGGGGCAAGTCGGGCTTCCACATCTTCTTTCTTCGGGATCGCCAGGTTGGAGCTGGTTTCCCTTCCTATGAAGAGATGAAGCAAGAGCTTTTTCGGGAGATGATGGACGCTGCGATGGTCCGACAAGAGAATATCTTCCTCGACGAAATGCGCCGTAAGGCCGTCATCAACCGTATGCTCTAGCGTCGAACATCCAAGCTCTTTGCTGCTAGGCTGGGCACCGATGAGGGGTGAAGTTAGAATCGAGCGAGACGGCCCTATCGCGCGCTTGGTGTTCGATCACGAAAAGCGTCGCAACGCGATCACGGTCGACATGTGGGCGGCGATCCCCGCGGCGGTGCGGACCGTTCAAGAAGACCCAAGCGTTCGCGTCGTCATCATGCGGGGTGCGGGCTCTGAAGCATTCGTGTCAGGTGCCGACATCACGGAGTTCGGGCAAACGCGAACCGGGAACGCGGGACGGGAGTACGACGCGCTGACCGCGCGGGCCTTCGCCGCCCTGCAAGCGCTCGAAAAGCCGCTCATCGCGTCGATTCATGGCTTCTGCATCGGCGGCGGCGCAGCCATCGCGCTGACCGCAGACCTTCGCTACGCAGCGGACGACGCGCGCTTCGCCGTCCCTCCCGCTCGCCTCGGTCTTGGCTATCACACAGCCGGCATTCAGGCCTTGATCCGCACCGTGGGATTCTCGGAGACGGCTGACTTGCTGTTCACAGCGCGACGCGTCGCCGCCGATGAAGCTCGCCACATCGGACTGGTGAACGAGGTGTTCGCGAAGGACGTCTTGGACGAGAACGTCGACCGGATCGCACACACAATCGCGGACAACGCACCCCTCACGATCCGAAGCGCGAAGATCACCCTGCAAGAGCTCGCCAAGCTCGAAGCCGATCACGACACCGCACGCATCAAGGAATCGATCGAGCAGTGCTACCAGAGCGAGGATTTTGCGGAAGGCGTAACGGCGTTTCTGGAGAAGCGGAAGCCGCGGTTCAAGGGCAAGTGACGCCTGCACTGGCACTGGCACCGGCACTGACACTGGCACTGGCACTGGCACTGACCTAAGACTAAGACGCCTCGAGGAGCACTACGATGCTAGCCAAGCAATCTACCGGCCTTCTGGCCTTCTGGCGTGACTACGATCGCAAAACATACGTCAAGGCTGCAGTCCTGGCCGACCGCCTCGGATACGACTCGTTCTGGCTCCCGGAGGTCTGGGGATATGAGGTCTTTTCGCTGCTCACCGAGATCGCGCTCAGGACCAAGCGGATTAAGATCGGTACCGGCATCATCAACGTATTCAGCCGATCGCCGGCACTCATTGCGATGCAGGCGGCGACGCTCGACGAAATCAGCGGTGGGCGTTTCATTCTGGGTCTCGGGACGAGCGGGAAGAACGTCATCGAGGGGCTGCACGGCCGTGACTTCGACAAACCCCTGACACAGACCCGGGACGTGATCCGTGTGGTACGCACGATGCTCGATCGCCGTCCGCTCAGCGAAGCTGACACCAAACTGCGCCGATATCGGCCTTTCACGCTCGACTTTGAGCCGACACGCCCGCGGATCCCGATCTACGTCGCTGCCCTGAAGCAGAAATCGATCACCAGCGTTGGAGAGATGGCGGACGGCTGGATGCCGATCTTCTGGCCGTACAACCGTCTCGAAGACGGCCGGAAATGGATCGCAGAGGGCGCCGCCAAGGCCGGTCGCGACCCGAGCGAGATCGCGACGTCTCCATTCACCACGGTCATTCCCATCCCGGGCAAGGGGGCCTCATCCAAAGCGCGCGAGATCATCTCGTTCTACATCGGCGGCATGGGCGACTATTACAAACAGCTTCTCAGTGGTTTCGGTTACGAAGCGGAGTGCAACGAAATCGAGCGCCTCTACGGCGACAAGGCAACGCGCAAGATGGCGCCCGACGCGGTGACCGATGATATGATCGAAGCGCTGACGATCTCTGGCGATCCGCTCCACTGCCGGCGAGAGATCGCCCGACGCCGCGGCCTCGGTATGGAGCAACCGATCATCAACCTTCCACCAGGGATGCCGTGGCCAGGCATGGCGGCCTTCATTACAGCCTTGGCTCGAGCGTAACGTCTGTAGGCGACTTCAGACGCATTAGCCCCAGGTCCCGTGGAATTGGGTGAACAATTACGTATGGAATGTGAACTATTACGTATAGATAAACCGCTCAAGACAGCCTATTAAATACTCAGAGTGGTTGAGCAGACAGAGATCCAAATCGTGCGCTCAACCGCTGGCTCGGCCTTTGGGGTGAGCATCGACGCGGCCGGCCGGAAACGGGCTGGCTGGCCGCGTCCTTTTTTAATTGATTGAGTTGATACGGAACGCACGGAGCCAGCAGCTACGCAGCTGGTCACGCTTCGTCGGTATCGCTGGTCATGATCGCGATCAACTCGGCTTGCGAGTTGACGTTAGCTTTTCGAAAAATCGTGCCGAGTTGCGTCGTGACGGTTCGCAAGGAAGCGCCGCGTTGCTCAGAGATTTCCTTGACCGTGAGGCCTTGCAACACCGCGTCGATGATCTCTTGCTCGGCTGGAGTCGTGCCGTCCGGATACCGCAAACTTGGGAGGGGCACGCTCAGCACGAGAATATCCTCGCCCCCGACGCGCATCCGGCTCACGCGTGGCCCAGCGTCCGAATCGGACTCGAACGCAGGATCACCGTCGCCAGTCAGACCCTCGCCATTTTTCGGATCAGACTCTGTCGTCACGGGCTACAACTAACCATTCGACCCCGGGATGGTCAAGTGCGTGGCCGGCACCCATTCGACGCAACTTACCGCAATGGCCATTTGACGCCAAACCCACGCCGCAGCGGGTCGTGCCGCAGACTACAGCCCAATCTGCTTCGCGATGATCACCTTCATGATCTCGCTTGTGCCCGCGTAGATGCGTTGGACGCGTGCATCCACGTATGCGCGGCTGATCGGATACTCGAGCATGTAGCCATAGCCGCCGTAAAGCTGCAGGCATGCGTCGACGACGCGGCCCTGCATCTCGCTCTGCCAAAGCTTGGCCATCGAGCACTCCTTGACGAGGTACTTCCCTGCAACGTGCTGCGCGACCAGACTGTCCAGAAAGGCGCGGCCAACCTCGATTTCGGTGGCGCACTGCGCGAGCGTGAACTGCGTGTTCTGAAACTTGGAAATCGATCGCCCAAACGCCTTGCGCTCCTGCGTATATGTGATCGCGTCCTCCAGCACTTTCTCCGCACTCGCCTGCGACATGATCGCCACACACAGCCGCTCTTGTTGGAGCTTCTGCATCAGCATCATGAAGCCCGCGCCCTCCTGACCCAGTAAGTTCGTGGCGGGCACCCGGCAGTCGTCAAACGCTATTTCTGCGGTATCTTGGCTCTCCATGCCCATTTTCTCGAGCTTGCGGCTCTTGATGAATCCGGGCGTGTCCGCTTCGACGACGAGCAACGACAAGCTGCGGTGCGGATCATCGGAGTTCTCCGTGCGTGCTGCGACCACGATGAGGTCGCAAGACATCCCATTGGAGATGAAGGTCTTGGCCCCGTTGATGACGTACGCGTCGCCGTCGCGCTTCGCCGTGGTCGCTATGCCGGCCAAGTCGGACCCCGTCCCCGGTTCGGTCATCGCGAGCGCGGTGATCGTCTCGCCGCTGACGCAACCAGGCAGCCACTTTGCTTTCTGCTCGGCGTTAGCAAACGAATGGATGTAGGGAACGATGATGTCGGAGTGCAGGCTCGCCGCCCAGCCTGACTCGTAGGCCCGGCACAGCTCCTCCATGACGATCACCGAATGAAGGAAGTCGCCGCCGGCCCCTCCGTACTCCTCCTCCATCCAGGGACACAAAAAGCCCAACTCACCGGCCTCGATCCAGATTTCGCGATCCACGACTCCCTGCGCTCGCCATTTGGCTTGCTGGGGCGCGACGCGGGTCTCGGCAAACTGCCGGAAGTTGCGCCGAAAGATGTCGTGTTCCTCGGAAAACAGGCTTCGTTCCATTGGTCTCCCCTGACTGAATGACCATTCATTTACCCGAGGGCACGGCCCGAGGCAAGATCCAATTGCCGGGGCGCGCTTGCCCCGCAGTGCTCGCGTATCTATGGTCCCGCGCGATGCGGCGTCGACCGGCTCGCTTTTCTCTGCTGCTGGCTTTGTTCGCGGCGATTCCCGCCACCGCGCTAGCAAGCGGTGACGAGCACGGGCTGAGCTACGACATCTGGTTGATTCTCGCAGGAATGCTCCTCGCGGCGAAGCTCGGCGGCGAGATCGCAGTGCGCTTGAATCAGCCGGCAGTGCTCGGTGAGCTGTGCGCCGGCATCGTCCTCGGCAATCTAACCCTGCTTGGCGTTCACACCTTCGACGGCGCAGCCGAGCTCGTGCCCGTAGAGTTCCTCGCAGAGCTTGGTGTCGTTCTTCTGCTGTTCGAGGTAGGGCTTGAATCGACGCTCACGGAGATGCGGGCGGTCGCGCCCACCTCCGGCCTGGTCGCGATCATCGGCGTCGTGGCACCCATGCTGCTTGGATACGGAGTCAGCCTCTGGCTACTCCCAGACGCGCCGTTTTCGCTTCACATGTTCATCGGCGCAACGCTTTGCGCGACGAGCGTCGGGATCACCGCCCGCGTATTGAAAGACCTCGACGCGATGGCCCGTCCTGAGACCCGCGTCATCCTCGGCGCGGCGGTCATCGACGACGTGTTGGGCCTCATCGTACTCGCCGTCGTCGCGAGCATTGCGGAGTTTGGCGCCGTTCCCGGTCCGATGGACCTCACGGTCATCATCGGTCTTGCCGGAGGGTTCCTCATCGGCGCACTTCTCCTCGGCGCTTACGTGATGCCGGGTGTCTTTCGCGTGGCTTCGAAGCTCCGCACACCCGACGTCCTGGCGGCGGTGGCCATCGGTCTCTGCCTCCTTCTCGCAGGCATTTCGGGCGCTGCGGGCCTGGCGCCAATCGTCGGCGCATTCGCCGCCGGACTCATTTTGGATGAGGTCCACGTCAGGCCCTTCGGCCACAAGTCCGCACGCGACCTCAACGAGCTCATCGGCCCGATCGTTGCGGTCATGGCGCCGATTTTCTTCGTGCGAACCGGTATGATGGTGCAGCTCGGCGGTATCGGGACGGGGCCCCTACTCCTCGCGCTGGCACTGACGGTCGTCGCGGTCATCGGCAAGCTCGTATCGGGCTTGGGCGTTCGCGGCGGGAATGTAGACAAACTCACCGTCGGCATCGGGATGGTCCCGCGCGGTGAGGTCGGCCTGATCTTCGCCAACGTCGGCGCCGGCATTCAGATCGAGGGCAAGCCGCTCATCGCGGCCGGGGTGTACGCCGCCATCGTCCTCATGGTGATGGCCACCACGGTAGTAACACCTCCATGGCTGGCCCAGCGCATCCGGCAAGTGACGCGCAAGCTCCAAGATGTCACTTGAGGCGGCGCTCGAAAATGCGAACGCATCGATTCGTGGCGTAGTCGAAGCACTCGGCTCGGCCGAGCGCGTCGACGTCGCGTCACTCCCGACCGGCGCACTCGATTGGGCCATAGCGGAGTGCGCCGCTGCTCATCCCGAACGGCGATTCATCGTCGTCACCGCAAACCTCGACGAGGCGTACCGCCACGAGTCGAACCTCCGCTTCCTCCTCGGGGATGAGAATGGAGAAGTCCTACTCTTCACCGCCGCGGACACGAGCCCGCTGCTCGATGTGGTCCCGGATCGGCGGGCCGAAATGCAGCGTATGGCCGTGCTGGCGCGGCTAGCGGAACAGCAACCTTGGCGGGCGCTCGTCGTGCCGGCCGCCGCCTTTGTGCGACGCGTCCCCCCGATGAAGGACGTCCAGTCGGGAGTGCTATCGATTGAGATCGCGGAACAGATCGAACGCGACCAACTGGTGCAACGACTGCTCGAGCTCGGCTATCTCCGCGTGCCGTTGGTGGAGGACCGCGGAACGTTTTCCGCACGCGGAGCGCTGGTCGACGTCTACGGGCCTGATGCCGCGCTACCTGTCCGAATCGAGCTCGACGACGACCTCGTCACGCGAATCCGCCACTTCAATCCCGACGACCAGAAGACGGCCGACGAAACGGATGCAGTTCAGCTCGCATCTGCGCGAGAGGTTCCCGATACCCCGGCTGCGATCGCTCGGGCGAAGAACGTCGTGCGCGAGCTCTGCGACGAGATGAACATGCCGACCTTGCGAGCACGGGAGCTCATCGCCGAGCTCGACCGCGGCTCGGGCGCATTGATCTCCAACGCACTGCTGCCAGCCTACTTCGAGGCGCTCGACACGCTCTTCGACTACATCCCGCAAGACGCCCGGATGGTGTTGGCAGACCCGACGGCCATCGCGGAGGCAGTCCGCGACGAACAACACCACGCAACCGATGAGCACTCCGCGCGCCGAGACCGCCCGACCTTCGAGCTGTCGGCGTACTACATGACAGAGGACGAGCTTTGCGAACGCCTGCAATCGTACGCCCCCGTCGTGGCGCATCGTCTGGCGGTTCACGGCGCCGCCAGCGAAGACGAGGGTCCAATCGTCGCGGCGTTCGCACCCCCGGGCGAGGCGACCCTCCGCATCGATGCATCCGACCAGCGCGCCCTCATCTCCGAGCTTCGCGCACACAAAGCGCACGGAGACCGAGGGCTGCAGCCACTCGCCGATCGGCTCCAAGAATGGACCGAGCAAGGCGTGCGAGTTTCTTTGGTAGGCAGGACCCAGCACCAAGCCGACCGCTTGATCGACCTGCTGCGAAGCTACGGGGTGGCCGACCGCGTCTTGGACGATGTGAGGTTGGGCGAGCTTCGGGACGGGTTCGTGTTGTGGAGCGAAGGCATCGCTTACGTCACGGAAGAGGAGATCTTCGGAGCGCGCGTCCGCCAGCGTCGCGGCAAACGCCAGACGCGCCGGCAGCAACAACGCTTCCTCGAAGACCTGCGCGAGCTGAGCCTCGGTGACTTCGTCGTCCACGCCGACCACGGGGTGGGCAAGTACCTCGGGCTCAGGCACAAGGCGCTGAGCCTCACGGCAATGGACCGGCTTCACGGCCGAACGGCTCAAACCGTGGAGGTGATGGTCGTCGAATATGCGGGCGGCGACAAGCTGTTCCTCCCGGTGACGCGCCTCGGGGTCATCCAGAAGTTCAAAGGCGGTGAGGGGCATCAGCCAAAGCTCGATAGACTCGGCGGGACGACGTTTGCGACGAAGAAGGGTCGCGTCCGCAAGGCGGTTCAGCAGATGGCCGAAGAGCTCCTCAAGCTCTACGCGGAGCGGTCGGCCGCGCGCCGGGAGCCGATCGAAGCCGCGGGAGCGGCGTACGCGGAGTTCGAGGCCACATTCCCGTTTGAGGAAACCCGCGACCAGGAGAAAGCGATCGACGATGTGATGGCGGACCTCGAAGAGCCGCAGCCGACGGATCGCCTGGTCTGTGGAGACGTGGGCTTCGGGAAGACCGAAGTCGCCCTTCGCGCCGCGTTTCGAGTCGCGATGAGCGGGAGGCAGGTCGGGCTCTTGTGTCCGACGACGGTGCTGGCGCAACAGCACTACCGGACGTTCTCCTCGCGCTTGGACGGTTACCCGCTCCGTGTCGAAGTCCTGTCGCGATTCGTTTCACGCACCAAGCAGATCGAGGTTCTGAGCGGTCTGAAGGACGGCACGGTCGACGTTGTCATCGGCACGCACCGGCTTCTTTCGAAGGACGTACACTTCGCGAATCTCGGACTCCTCGTGGTCGACGAAGAGCAGCGATTTGGCGTCACTCACAAAGAACGCATCAAGAAACTTCGAACCAACGTCGACGTGGTGACGCTCAGCGCGACACCGATTCCCCGCACCCTGCAACTCGCGGTGGGAGGAATGCGGAAGCTTTCATTGATCACCACGGCGCCCCAGGACCGGCGTGCGGTACGGACCTTCGTCTGCCGCTGGGACGAGCATCTGATCAAAGAGGCAATCGAACGGGAGCTCAGTCGCGGTGGGCAAGTGTTTTTCGTCTACAACCGCATCGAAGGTCTGTACGAGCGCGCCCAACGCCTTCAGGACCTCCTTCCGAACGCGAGGATCGCGGTGGCGCACGGCCGGATGAAGCCCGCGCTTCTGGACAAAACCATGACCGACTTCGTCGAGGGCGCATACGATGTCTTGTGCTCGACTGCGATCGTCGAAAGCGGTCTGGACATCCCGCGCGCCAACACGATTTTGGTCGATCGGGCTGATGCGTTGGGGCTGGGGCAGCTCTATCAGCTGCGCGGGCGCGTCGGACGCTCGGACCAACGCGCGTATTGTTACCTCATCACGCCGCCGCCCCACCAGATGTCCGAGGAATCCCGAGTTCGCATGGAAGCGCTCGAACGTTTTTCCGGCTTGGGTGCCGGCTTCCGGGTCGCGACGCTCGACATGGAGCTTCGAGGCGCCGGCAACCTCCTCGGGTCAGAGCAGAGTGGCAACGCGTCACTCGTCGGCTTCGACATGTTCGTGCAAATGCTCGACGAGGCGGTTTCGGAGCTCAAGGGCGAGCACGTCCAGCAGGAAGTCGATCCCGAGCTCTCGATCGAGCTCGAGCACTACCTTCCGGAAGACTACGTCGATGACATCGGGCTACGGCTTTCGTTGTACCGTCGATTCGCCACGGCGGTGGACGAGCAGGCAGTGGAGGACCTCGCGGCCGAGATGGAAGAGCGTTTTGGGCCTCCTCCACCACCAGCCCGCGACTTCGTGCGCGTGATGTCCCTCAAGCCTCTGCTCCGCGACCTCCGAGCGCTCGGTTGCGAAGCCGACGTCAAGCGGGTGACCCTGCACCTGCGGGAAGACACTCCGCTCGACCCGGCCCGGCTCATGCCCCTCGTCGCCACGCCGGGCGCGGGGTGGGGCCTTTCCCCTGACATGAAGCTGACTCGGCGCTATCGAGATGAGGAATCCGGCGACGCGGTGGATCGTGTACGATCCTTGCTTCGAGAGCTCGAGGCGCTGCGCGCGAAGGGGGAAGAGCCCCCAAAGGACAGTTCGAACGATGTCACTTCCCGATGAGCTTCAACGCATCTTCGACGCCGACCGAGCGTTGCGAAACGCTGAGTCCGTGCTGCTTCGTAACAAGAGCTCCAAAGAGCTCATCGCGCTGCTCGAGCACGAGACCGAAAACGCAATCCAGATGGAAGATCGCAACGAAGGCGTGGTGCGCCTCGAACGACTCGCCGACCTCTGCGCGCAAGTTCCGGGTCCTCGCATGACCGACGCCTTGATCGCCATCTTGAACGACGGGGAGCCACGTGTCCGCGTCGCTGCCGGGGAGGCACTGCGGGACTTGGGATACGAGCGATACGCCGAGGTCGCGCGCGGCATCGAGCGGGCTCTCGACCGCAGTGCCGACGGGCTGGCAATGTGCGAGCTGCCCTGGGTGCTCGCGGAGATCGCAGAGCCAAGCGCCCTCCCCTTGATTCGCCGGTTTCTCGACCACCCGAGCTCGGACGTGGCGGCTGCCGCCATCGAAGCCCTGGCGCAACTACGAGACCCCGACTCCGTTCGAGATCTCGAGCGCTTCATTGGGGACTCTCGCGTCGTGATCATCGAGGACTTCGAAGACGAAACCAAGACCACCTTGGGTGAGCTGGCGGAGGACGCGCTCGAGATGCTAGGCGGGACACCGAGCGCCGGGGACTAGGTGCTCTCGCGAGTCCAGAGGGCCCGCCGTTTGCCGGCTTTCGCCCGCGCTTGGTCCTTTGCAAAGAGCGTGAGGTAGTCTTCTTTCACCAAATCGACCTCGACTTCGTCCGGAAGCTCGGCCCGCGCCGCCTGCATTGCGCGAACCACCGACTGGAGCGGGCCCGACGCCTGCCCAAACGTGGACGGCTCGATGCTGTCGGAAACCTCGGAAATTCGGTCCACGACGCCCTTGCTCAAGTATCCCCGCCTTCGCAAGTCATCGAAGCTGGCCACCAGCACCTCCGGGTTGAACGTGTGGGCCACGACCAAGTCGGCGCCGACCCGCAGAACCGCCTGGGCGTCGAGCGCGCCGTCCTCCAGCAAGACCAGCGCGGGCTGGAAGTAGTTGTAGAAGGGGCACACGCGCCGCCCGAAGTCACCGAACCCGGCGGTCGAGGAGGCGCGCTCGAGGTGGATGAAGATGCGGCGGACGGTGTCGCCGCGAGGAACCCGAGCAGCAATGCGAACGATCTCCGGTATGTCCTGTGGATAGACGTCCGCCGCTTCTGCGACTTTCATCAGGAGCTCCTGACTCACTCGTCCCGCGATGATGTCGGCATAAAGCGAATAGATGAACGCGTCACCCTCTGCGTCGTCGCCGAAGAGGATCTCGTCGGTCTCGGGGGACACGTTGGTGCGGGAGCGGAGCAACGCGGTGAGCTTGTAGCTGAGCTGGTCTCGCAGAAATCGAAATTTTCCTCGGACCAAGTTCTTTAGGCTGGGCTTGAGCGTGAAGCCGTCCCACCGAATTCCGTCCAACCTGAGCTTGGCTTCGAGGACACTTCGCATCTGCTCCGGGCTCCCCGATAAGATGAAGATCGCGGCAGGATCGGTCGCGCGGATCTCCCTCAGTAGTGTTCCCGCGCCGGGGTAGGCGCGCTTGCGGGAAGCCGGCTCGAAGGCCGTGCGCACCAGGTCGCGCAGCGTATCGAACTCCGTGCGCAGATAGGTCTTGTCGAGGTCCCAGCGATAGACGACCTGCTCTCTACGCTCGCTCAGATCGGGGGCCACCGATGGACCATAGCAGCCAACGGGCCGCAGATGCAGACCCAGTCGAAGCTGATATGGTCGGCGCATGCCCCTCAACGCCGTGGTCATCGATGAGCGCACGTTGCAGCGCGGCTCGGAAGCCCAGCACGTCGAGTGGGACGCCAACATCCGGGAGTTCCTGTCGAAAGCCCAAAGTAGTGTCGAGCACCTCACGACGCTCCACGTGAGCCTCACCGAACAGCGATTCGTCTTGGACTTCCGCGAGGAGGGCGAGTGCGCGCTCGGGTCGATCGTCATTCCCCATGAGCTGCTCGCCGAGCACATCACCGAGTACGTCGATATCGTCCGCCAAATCGCCGACGCGGATGGCGTCAATCAAATGGAAGCGTTGGACATGGCGAAGAAGGTCACACACGACCGCGGCGGGCGAGTCCTCAAGCGAGAGCTCCGCGACTTTGGGTTCAACCTGGAGATGGCCAGACGCCTCTTCACCCTGTTGCTGTCGTTGCGGGTGGATACGACGAGGCTCGTCGGCATCCACGCTCATCGCACGATTCGCTAGTTTGTCGTAAGCGAATCCAGTGAACAACTGTGCGGTTTGGCACTACTGGATTTTTTTTCCCATTTGTTGAACACTGAATTGCAGGGGGATCATGACAGCGTCGCTGAAAGAGTCGGTCGAGCCACCTGCCGAGGAGCTGCATCCTCGCGGACAGAGCGCACCGTACTCGAAGCGCGATGAGGATTTCGTGCGACTCCTCAACGCTGCGGGGCTCGCCCATGAGCTCGACACCGGGCAGCTGTCGGTGATCGCGTCCACCATCGAGGAGTCGCGAGTCGACGCACGGCGCATCGACATCCTCGGCCTCTACTATCGCGGAAACGACGATGCCTCTGCCGCTGCGCGCCGTCGCAGTAGCGACCGTTTCTTCATGCACAACGACTACTTCTCAGTCAATGCACATCAACTCGTCTCGTCCTTGGCGAATCTCAATCCAGAGATCGCACCGGTGCACCTTCAGCGCATTGGCACCGACGAAGGGCCGCTCGTCTTGCGCGCGGGCGAACACTTCAGCGCCGTCACCGACGAAGATGATGAGGATGCTGAAAGCGGAACCGTAGCCGTACGAGCTTTGGTGCGCGCACTGAACGGGCTCTTGGCCAAGGCCGAAGTGAGCGAGAGGCTGGTTCCCCTCGTGCCGGACGAGTCGCGTGAGCTCTATGTGGGCGTGACCGAGGAAGGCGCGATGACCCTGCTGCAAGGCGGATGCACTGAGCTTTCAGCGGTGGCGGCGCTTCGCGAATTCGCGAGCTGGTAACTAGGCCTGCACTCAGCCATACCTGTGCCCGAGATTTCGAGGTGAGCAAGCATGGCTGAATACGACTACGACCTCTTCGTCGTTGGCGCGGGATCGGGTGGCGTGAGGGCGGCTCGGGTGGCGAGCGAGCTCGGTGCGCGAGTGGCGATTGCCGAGATGGATCGGATGGGTGGCACGTGCGTCAACGTCGGCTGCATTCCGAAGAAGCTCTTCCTATACGGCTCTCATTATGCGTACGATTTCGCGGACGCCCGCGGCTACGGGTGGTCGACCAAAGCCTCATTCGATTGGGCCACGCTGCAGGCCAACAAGGACCGTGAGGTCGAGCGACTCAACGGTATCTACCAGGGTCTTCTCGAACGCGCAGGAGTAGACCTATTGAAAGGTCAGGCGAAACTGCTGGGCCCCCATACGATCGAAATCGACGGTACGGAGCGCTCCGCGGAAAGGATTCTGATCGCTACCGGCGGACGGGCCATCGTGCCGGACATTCCGGGTAGCGAGCACGCCCTGACTTCCAATGCGGTGTTCTCACTCGAAGAGTTACCCAGCCGCATGATGGTGGTCGGCGCCGGATACGTCGCTCTCGAGCTTGGCTCGGTGCTGTGTGCGCTCGGGGTAGATGTCACCCTCGTTCATCGGGGCGAAGAGATCTTGCGCGGCTTCGACCGAGATCTCCGGTGCCACCTTCACGACGAGCTCGAAGCGAAAGGCATGCGAATCCTACTCGAGACACGCGTCGAGGAGCTTCGAAAGAGCGGCTCGGGATTCGAAGCGCGGCTACACAACGGCAGACTCCTAGAGACCGACTTTCCCGTGTTCGCGATTGGACGCGAGCCCAACACCGAAGGCTTGGGGCTCGACGACATGGGGGTCGAGCTCGGCCGTCGCGGAGGGATCGTCGTGGACGATGACTTCACGAGCTCGGTGCCATCGATTTGCGCCGTCGGCGACGTCACCGATCACATTCAGCTCACTCCGGTCGCAGTCGCCGAGGGAATGCACTTTGCGCATCATTTCTACGGCAGCGGTGAGCATCGGATCGACTACGCGAGTATTCCGACAGCCGTGTTCTGCCAGCCGGAACTCGCCACCGTGGGCCTGACCGAAGCGGAGGCGTGGCACCGCTGCCAAGACGTTCGTGTCTACAGGTCGGTCTTCACGCCTTTGAAGCTCGCCCTGAGCGAACGAAGCGGACACACGATCGTGAAGCTGGTCGTGGATGCCTCCAATGACCGAGTGATCGGTTGCCACATGGCTGGCCACGGCGCCGCGGAGATCATCCAGGGGCTAGCGGTAGCGATGAAAGCCGGAGCTACCAAAGCCCAGTTCGATGCGACCATTGGGATTCACCCAACTTCGGCCGAGGAATTTGTCACACTCCGATGATTGTCGATTATTTCAGTCAAGAATAATCGGGGGTTTAGAGTGGCCATTCAAGGCTGGACGCGTTGCAAACCCGCACCAGACTTGTCAAGTTACTCGGAACCATCATGGAAGCTGTCCGCGTCGCCTCAGTCGATCCCGATCTCGATCAACACAATCGAGCCTTCGGAACGTCGACCCCCGAAGAGCTCATCAAGTGGGCGTCCGCACGCTTCGGCGACAAGCTGATTGCGTCGACGAGCTTTGGCGCAACCTCCGCGGTGATGCTGCACCTGGTACACGAGGTGGCTCCCCGCACGACGATCATCTGCGTCGACACCGGCTACCTGTTCCCCGAAACCTATCAATTCGCCGACGACCTGATCAAGCGCTTGGAGCTAGACGTTCGTTTCTACGCCGCGCAGATGTCTCCCGCTCGCCAGGAGGCGCTGTACGGCAAGCTCTGGGAACAAGGGGAGGAGGGCGTGAAACGCTACCTCCAGATCAACAAGGTCGAGCCCATGCAGCGGGCGCTTGGCGAGCTCGGCGCACAGGGCTGGATGGCGGGGCTGCGCTCCGAGCAAACCGAGCATCGTGCGGGATTGCGCCGCATCGATCGCCAAGACGACCGCGTCAAGATCCATCCGATCCTACACTGGTCCACCGAGCAGATGACTTCCTACATGGAGCGCCACGATCTGCCCTACCATCCGATGTTCGAACAGGGGTACCGCTCAATTGGTGACCATCATTCGACGATTCCCACGACCGCCGACATGGATCCGCGCGACGGTCGCATTCTCGGCCAAACACGGGAGTGCGGGCTGCACCTTCCCCTGACCGAAGAGCAAAACCAAAGCCTCAAATCGAGCGGCTTGTAAGAAGCTGGCCTATTGCGCCGCATTGCTTAACCTCAACCAGAGGTAGCGAACGGTGACTCTGCTTCGACTGGTGCTCAGCGATCTGCATCTCGGGACCGGGACCCGGCGCGGACAGCTAAATCCTCTCGAGGACTTCATCCACGATGACCGACTCGTCGAGCTTCTCGCCTACTACGATCAGCTTGCAGGCGCGGATGGTAGTATCGAGCTGATTCTAAACGGCGACATCTTCGACCTGCTGAAGGTGAAGATCGCCGACGAATGGCCGATCGAGGTGACCGAGGAGATCGCGATCGCCAAGCTACAACAATGCCTGGACGGACATCCGAAGTTCGTGCTCGCCGTCCGCGAGTTTCTTCAGAAGCCAACGAACCGTGTGACCTATCTTCCCGGAAACCACGACCTCGAGCTTTGGTTCTCCGGCGTCCAGGAGCTCTTTCTTCGATATGTGGCGCCGGGCGAAGCTGCGGAACGCGTGCACTTCGTGACCTCGTCCGACACGTACTACCTTCCCGAAGGCATCCAGATCCGACACGGTCATCAGTTCGAGCGCATTCACCGCGTCGACTACTCGCAGATAACGCGCACACGGCGGGACGGCACCGAAGTATTGGCGTTGCCGTGGGGAAGCTTGTGGATTCTCGAAGTGATGAACCCGCTCAAAGAGATTCGAAGCCACGTCGATCGGATCCAGCCGCTGGGCCGATTCCTCTGGTCGTCGGCGTTCTTAGATCCGCGCTTTGTGTTGAAATTCCTATGGCGTTCGACCGTCTACTTCCTTCGCCACCGCGTCTTCACGATCCAGGCCTGGCGCGACCGCATCATGAACTTCCCGCGGCTGGTTCGCGAAGAGGTCCTCGAGATAACCAGCGGCGGCTACGACGAACGCGCGATTCGCGCGCTCAACAAGATACGAGGCGCCCACACCCTGATCGTCGGCCACAGCCACGGCCCGCGTTTCCTACAACTCCCCAACGATCGCATCTTGGTGAACACGGGAACGTGGGTGAAGATGATCAACTTGGACCTGCAGTACCTGGGACAGGACAGCGGGCTGACGTATGCGGTGATCGGGTACGACGACAACGGGAAACCGGAGACGACGTTGATGAGATGGCAGGGTGCGCACGAACCCTGCGAAGCGATTCCATACGCGGATTAGACGCGACTGCACGATCGGGGCACGGGACTGTTCGGGCTCGCCACACGTACGAGGCGGCCTCGGGCCCTGATCGTGTGTCCGACTAACGCGCAAGCAAGTCAGCGGTCACGTCGGCCCTGGATCGCGCTCCCAAATTGCAGACTCTACTCCTCGTCGAGCAATCGATGCATACGGGACAACCGTATGTCGCCGCCGTCACCGACCCTGACGCTGACGCTGCCACCGACACCGACACCGACACTGACGCTGCCACTGCCGCTGCTCTTTTGAGGTGGCCCGTAGATTGCAACGATCTCCAGTGGAGCTGCGACTTCGCTCGCTCTTGCGTGGAGATACAATCAGTGATTACAGCTAGTTATCTAATGCCACTAAGTTCGGACGACTTGTCATCTCGTGACATAATGTCAACATTGGCTGACAGAGAGTCCTTCATGACTGATTCAGGCGAAATCTCGGTGCTCGTCGTCGACGACGAGGCTCCCAACATCGACTCCCTCCGGCGGATCTTCGAGCGCGAGCATTTCAGCGTGCTCACCGCGACGAGCGGAAAGAAGGCACTGGACGTTTGCCGGAACCATCCGGTGCACGTGGTGGTCAGCGACTTGATGATGCCGGGCATGAACGGGATCGAGCTCGTCAAAGCGCTGAAGACCGTCGTCCCCGACGCAGAGGTCGTGTTGATGACGGCGTTTGGCACCGTCGAAAAGGCGGTCGAAGCCATGCGAGCCGGGGCCTACGACTTCGTCGAGAAACCGCTCAAACGGTTGCAGATGGTCAAGACCGTCCGCAAGGCAGCGGAACGCCACCAACTCGTCGTCGAGAACAAGGGCCTACGGCAACAACTCTCACAGCTGAGCGACCGGAGCATCGTTGGGTCCGCAGCGTCGCTTCGGAGCGCGCTCGAGATCGCGACGCAGGCAGCCCCCTCGTCGGCAAACGTGTTGATCCTCGGAGAGAGTGGGACGGGCAAGGAGCTGATCGCCCGGTTCATTCACAAGCGAAGTGGGAGAGGCAAATTCGTCGGAGTCAACCTCTCCGCGCTCCCCGAAACGATCGTGGAATCGGAGCTTTTTGGGCATGAAAGGGGGGCGTTTACGGGTGCCGTCGCGCGACGCGGCGGCCGCATCGCAGAGGCCGAAGGCGGCACGTTATTCCTCGATGAGATCGGTGAACTATCCACGGCGGTGCAAGTGAAGCTGCTCCGGGTTCTTCAGGAGGGTGAGTATCAGCCGGTTGGCGGCCAAACCAAGAAGGCTGACTTCCGCTTGATCGCCGCAACGAATCGCGATCTCCATGCCGCGGTCGAAGCTGGCGAGTTCCGCGAGGATCTCTACTATCGGCTCAACGTGATCGCGCTTACCAGTCCACCCCTGCGGGCGCGACGCGAAGACATCGCGCTGCTGACCGAGCACTTCGTCGAGACCTACTGCGCGAAGAATAAGAAAGAGCCCTTGGCGGTCGAACGCGACGTGATTCAACAGCTCATCGCATACGATTGGCCGGGAAACGTGCGCGAGCTTCAGAACGTGATCGAACGCGCGGTGGTTCTGAACAAGAGCGGCGTCATCAAGCTCGCCGATCTGCCCGACCCCGTGGCTCGCGCCGAACCACAAGTCGATAGCTTCAGCTTCCCGGTTGGGACACCGCTCAGCGAGGTCGAGCGGCGGGTCATCCACGGCACGCTGAAACACACGTCGGGGGACAAACAACTCGCCGCGCAACTCCTCGGAATTTCGCCGCGTACGATCTATCGCAAACTCGGCGCCGAGAAGGGCGACGAGAGCGCCTGAACGGCCGAGCCCCCTCGCCGTGTCATTTTGTCAATTGGGGGGCATCAAGCCCGCCACGTTGTCCATGGCAATCAGCCTGAAGTGCCCCGTTGACCACGAAATTATTGATGTTTTCTCCAATAGAGTTCGGCACGGGGGTTGCTCTAGTACCCTGCGGTGGCAACTCCGCGCGAAAGACGGTTCTCCGTAGCGATTATCCTCGCAACGCTCGCCCTTTGCGCTTTCTTCCTGGCGCAGGGAACGACGCGTGTTCTGGCCTCAGAGCTGCTCGCCTCGAATCCAGCTGGAGCCAAGCGGTCAGGCAAGCCGATTCTCAGCACGATCGCGCCGTTCCAACGCAAGCGGGACGCCGCGATCATCCTCCGAAGAAACATCTTCGATTCGGCACGTGGCGACCTGACCGCCGAACCTCTTCCCGAAGTGGCGCTGGGCCCCGATGGTGAACCCGTCGACGAGTGGGATCCCAACCAGCCTCCCCCGAAGTGTACAGGTAAGCTGCGGCTCGTGGGCTGCGTGATGAGCGCTGGCTTTCCCGAATGGTCGTTCGCTGCAATCGCCGGGACGACCGACGGGAAGACGATGCTGTACCGCGAGGGCTCCGATGTAGATGGCTCCCGGGTCTTGTCGGTTCAGTCCTCGAGTGTCGTGATGACTGGGTCGAGCGGCGCGTGCCAACTGCTGATGTTCGAAGAAGAAGAGGCCGTGCGGCAGAGGTCGACGGCCAGCAAGAGGACCGCCGCGGCCAAACCAGCCGATGCGCGCAAAGCTGGGCTCAGCGATGAAGAGCTCACCGAAAACATCGAGAAGATTAGCGACACCAAGTTCAACATCCAACGCAGCTTGGTCGACAAGGTCCTGGCGAATCAAGGGAGCCTGATGAAGTCGGCGCGGGTGATTCCGCACGAAGAGGATGGTCGTGTCGTCGGAGTCAAGCTCTACGGCATTCGCCGCACTAGCTTGCTCGGCCGTCTCGGGGTTCGAAACGGCGACATGCTCCGAACGATCAATGGGTTCGATATGACCAGCCCTGACACCGCGCTCGAAGCGTATTCGCGTTTGCGCACCGCAGACAAGCTCACACTGGCGATCAAACGGCAGAACAAAGAGATGGCCATCGAGTACAACATTGAATGAGACGCCACTTGGGAAATTCAGGCGGAGAATGAAACGTGACTTCTAGAAAACAGCTCATTTGCTTGGTCGTTGGCTCGCTGCTGCTGAGCTTGGGACATGGCGCGATAGCCCAACAAGACGAAGCAAAGCCGAAAACCACGCCCACACGGCTTCCTAGTGCGCCTGTTCCTCTGCGGCCCGCACCCAAAGTCACACCAGAGCCTCAGGCCGAGCCCAAGGCCGCGCCCAAAGCCGCGCCCAAAGCCGCGCCCAAAGCCGCGCCCAAAGCCGCTCCAGACGAAGAAGACGAGCTCGAGAACGACTTGCCGCAATTCGAGACTGGGGTCGAGTTCAAGGCGATGTCACCGCGAACCCGCGTGACCTTCAATCTCGAGGAAGCAGCGCTCCCCGACTTGGTTCGGCTGATCTCGAACATGACCGGGCGGCGCTTCATCCTGCCGACGAAGCTTCGCGCACTCAAGGCGACCGTGTTTGCTCCGACCAAGGTGACGGTGGCGGAGGCATACCAAGCGTTCTTGTCGGTCCTGGAGGTGAACGGA
>JAFDAJ010000361.1 GCA_019313915.1 Deltaproteobacteria bacterium | reverse complement strand
TGTGATCTTCACGAGGCGGGGCCTGCCCGCGCGCTCGGCGCCTTGGTTCAGCAGGCCCACGAGCTGCGGGTTGAGCGCTTCGTGGACGAGCAGATCCACGCCCGCGGCAAATCGCTGGAGGTTGGTGTTCTTCTTCGTGTCGCCGCTCACCACCACCGAGCGCCCGCGGAAATCGAAGCGATAGCCGACCGCGGGGCGCACGGGACTGTGATCCACCACGAAGGCGGTGATCGTAAGGCCATCGCGTTCGAGCACGATCCGGCCCTCGCCCACCGCTGGCACCGCGAACGGATGCGCCACGGCCCCAGCGCCGCCGGGGGGCATGGTGTCGGCTCCGTGGTGCGCGACCCGGTAGCGCTGGCTGTCGCGGTAGGAGAGATTGAAGCCATCGACCACGGCGCCTACCCCGGTGGGGCCGTGCACCGGCGTCGGAGAAGCGCTTCCGGCGTTCGCCCAACGCTGCATCAGCAGCTCACCCAGGCCATCGATGTGATCCGAATGGAAGTGGGTGAGCAGCACCGCTGCAATCTTCCCCTGCGGCAGCCGCATGCGTGAAAGCACGCGCGACGAGCCTGCGCCGACGTCAACGATATAGACACGCTCGCCGGCGATCACCGCCGTGCACGGCCCCGAGCGCTTCGGGTCCGGCAGCGGCGAGCCGGCACCGCAAAGCGCCACGTGGAGCCCGTCGGGAAGCTCGTCCAGCAGGCTCGAGGCCATGTTGCGCTCCACCAGCCGCTCCATCAGCCGCAAGGTGATGGTCTTGCGCAGCGCGTAGCCCATCACTGCCAGCACGACCAGGAGACCGAGCATCCCGAGTCCGAATCGCTTCATTCGTTCTCCCTTCCTCGAGCGCTCACCGTAACGCAACCAGAAGATCTCGCCAGGTCGCAGTCCGCAGAGCGCTGCGGTGCAGAAGAGGGGAGCATGTCCCCCTTGGCTAGAAGTCGCTGGAGACCCTCGAGAGCTCGTCGATGCGGACGCCGGCGGTCGTGCGAAGCGCTTCGACATTTGCGGCGCGATGTTGCGGCCCGACTTTGATGACGAACGCGTCGGCCCTCATGTGGCCATAGACGGGCACCGTGCCCTCGAACACGCCGAAAAACCGGTCGTCGGAGCCTTCGACCGCCTGGAGGCCGAAGCTGTTGATGACTTGCTTCTGTACGAGGCGAACCTGCTGCGGCGTCAAGTCCGGGTAGTCGTACTTCGAGATTTGAATGAACTCGTCGGCGCCCGCGACCGCCACACCCCCCGGCGTGAAGAAGTGGTTCTCGACCTCGTTCACTTCGTTGTCTTCCACGTGCTCGTACGTCGCGCCCATGAAAGCGATGGGCTCGTAGCTCTTGCTGGAAAACTTCTTGCAGGCCATCAGCCCGAGCGCGATGACGACGAGCCCTGCGAGGATGGCCCTACTTCTGTTCATCCCGCGAATCTACGGAACACAGCCCGGGAATGGAAATTACAGGGGCTCGCATCACGGCCATGGTCACGGCAGAGCATAGAAAAGCTCGGCGGAGTAGTGGACATCGCCCTGGGCGGTCATCCAATCCTCGAGTCGATTCCGCAAGTCCAGCTTCAGCGCCCGGACTTCGGGGTCGTCCGCGATGTTGTGTTGCTCGTCCGGATCCGCTTCGGGGTCGTAGAGCTCCTCGGCCGGCCGATGCAGGTAGTCGTTGACCGGTTTCTCTGCCCGGGGGCGACGCGGGCAAGGGATCCCGGCGAACGGCCCGCGCGAGCGCAAGAGCGAGGCGTTCGTGCTGTCGGTGGCCAACGCAAACACCTCGTGGCGCGGGCGCGGGATGAGAACCGAGGCGGAGGTCGAGATGTTCGTCACCGAGCCTCCTTCAAAACGCGCAGCCGTCGGGCTGCGGGGCCGCGTCCGCGAGTTGCGGTGCCAATGCGGAGCTCACGGATGGGTCGGCAGTGAACGCCGAGGCCGGCGAGCCGGAGAAGGCGCCTCCTCCGTAGCCGGCGTTGTTCTTGTGGGCTCGCACGATCGCCTGCGTCGTCTCCTGTAGCTCGACCGGCCCACCGCTCCGCGTGAACGGCTGCTCGTTCACATGGCTGTGCGCCAGGATCCGACGGTACACGAGCTCGCCGTCTGTGGTGATCACCTCCCACCAATCGGCGTACTGGTCACATCCGGTGTCGGGGCTGCTCAGGGTGACCGAGAATGTGTAGGCGCCTGGAGCTCCACGCACACGGACCGCCGTCACATCCGCGGTCATCGCGTCCTCGAGCTCAGGCTGAGGCTCCGCGGTTGGGGAGCCGGGGTCTTCGTTTGCGGGCGCCTCGGGCGATG
>JAFDAJ010000128.1 GCA_019313915.1 Deltaproteobacteria bacterium | reverse complement strand
CCGCCGCTGTCGGTGCTCAAGTCAACCTCGATGCTCGGATTGAACGTCATGCCTGCCGGGTCCGCGGTCACTGCGTCCATGACGGTGCCACCGGTGCCGCCCGTGCCGCCGCCGCCCGGGATGCCGCCTGCGCCGGCCGAGCCGCCGCCGCCGCCATAACCGCCGCTTCCAGCGCCGCCGCCTCCGCCGTCGCCATTACCGTCGGTTCCGCAACCAGTCGCTGCCACTGCAACGGCCAAAATCGCGGCAAAAACGAACTGCGTAACCAAAGACTCATTCATTTTCATGACTGTCACCCTATCTCCACCCGGATTAGACCTGTGGAGTCTGTATATTTCGCGTCAAAAATCAAACGTTTGTCGTTGAAAAACACTTTCAACAAGGCGCCTCTGAATCGGGCTCCCCGACAGCCGCAAAATCTGCGCGTCTAAACGCTTTATGCGTCTAACTCTTGCGTGGCGTGTGGAGATCACTTGCAAACCCTCTATTCGCGCCGATGCAATGCAAGAGCAGCACCAATTCGGCACTTATTTCGTGACTGTGGCGTGACCTTCAACCAGTGCGTCGAGGGCGTCGACGCACGTCCGATCGATCAAGCTTCGCATGACGTACATTTGCTCAGCGCCGAGGCCTTGCCCGATCAAGGTGGCTCCGTAGACGAAACCAAATACCGCGACCGCGGCAGGCGCGATCCACAGAGCCCAGGGCGGCTGGCCGAGCGTGAGTTGAACGATTCCGTAGGTGATCCCGCCGAGCGCGACAATCGCCAGGAAAATGTAGACCGCCATGAACATCGTCCACACGTTCGGATGCGGCGAAAAGCGGCCTCGAATCGCCGAACCATCGGGCTCATCTTCCACCTCGATATTCAAATAGGGTGACCAGAACGTACGCTGTCCGTCGCGCATTTCGACGACAGCATGTTTGCGGAACACCTGCCCGCGCAGTGCTCCGGCGTCATCTCGAAGTGCCGACCGCAGCGCGTCGAGCCACGTCTCCCGAGCAACCGGAAGCTGGAGCTCGAACCGTGGCCGCATGCGTGGAGGCGCCATGCGGGAGAGGATACCGGATTCGACTGAGTGACCGGACGCGAAAAAAATGCGCCGTGTTTCGACGCTCAGAGCGCGCGATCGGCTTTCGCGGCGAAGTAAAAGTCGCTCTCGGTCAGTCCTTGGATCTTGTGTGTCCAGATCTCGACCGTGCACTTCCCCCAAGCGACGTGGAGGTCCGGATGGTGGTTCTGTTCTTCGGCGATGTCACCCACGCGATTGGCAAACGCGATGGCGTCGACGAAGTTAGAGAAGGTGTACGTTCGCTCGAGATGACCGTCGGCGTTCAAGCCCCAGCCCTCGTCGACCTCGCGCAACAACTCTTCGGCGCGCTCCCTATCCATCGGAGGGACGCCACCTTTGCATGGCACGCAAGCTTGATCAGCAAGGCTCATGATGGCTCCTCGACAGTAGTGTGAACGAAGTTAGGGCTCCCCGGCGGCGGCGGTAGCTGGGACGGTCGCATGAAGGGCCGCTGCTCGATGTCGATCTGCCGATCAGGAAAGAAATCCTCGAAGGAGAGCTTGGTGGTCGTGCGCAGCTGCTCCGCAACCACCTCCGCCATGCCGGTATCGAGGTGCATCCCTTGCTCCGCCAAGTCTCCCCGAAGCCGGTGGCAAAGCTGATCGATGCGCTGAAGCGCGGATAGGTATGCCCCGCGCCAGATCTCGAGATACGGCCGGTGGTCCATTGGGTTGGTCGAGAGCAAGCGGCGCAACGTATTGGACGGAAGGAAGGTGTAGGAGCTGACCTCGGGGTTCTCGCGGAGGGTACTGTTGCGCGTGCGTTCGAATCGCGTGAATGAAATCGTCCGGATGTCTTGGTCGATGTTGTAGAGAACACCGCGCCGGTGCGCGACGCCGGGCAGCTTCGATACGTAAGGCACGAAGGGGTCCAACGTGAAGATCAACGTCGCGTCTCGCTTGATCGCTTCGACGAAGTTGGAAGTTCGGGTGATCGCGCCGTCTTCGTAGTAGCGGCCGTCGATCGGCACGGACGAGAACGCGGGGTTGACGCTGAGCGAGGCTTGGACGGCTTTGCTGATGGGCACGTGGTCGTAGCCGTCAGAGCCGAAGAGGACATGCGATCGGGCGTCTTGGTCGGACGCACCGATGAAGAGTTCCATCGGGAGCTTTCGGAAGTCGTTGGTGCTGCCGGACAGCTGCAGAACTCGGCGCAGGATCACCTCGAACTCCGCGGAGTGAAACGGCGCTCCAACCAAGCTCGTGTACTCGAGAAACAACTTCTCTGCCGTATCGCCGCCGCGGCCTCGCACGGTATCCCAGATCGCGCGGAGTCCGGTCTTTGCAGCGCTGGACAGACGCCAGCGCAAGTCCTCGTGGTTGAAATGCGAGAGCCGCAGAAGGCTCAACGACAACGGCGGGACACGTCCGCCTGGCACGCTAGCAATGCCAGCCATGAACTCGTCGGGCGTGTACCCGACCGACAGCAGACAGGTGACCACAGCGCCGGCGCTGATGCCAAACATCATGTCGAAGTCGTTCACCCCGCAATTGGTGAGGCAGTCGTCGAGACACTTGAGCACGCCCATCTCGTAGTAGATGCCGGTGATGCCGCCGCCCGAGGCGCAGATGGCGGTCTTCCCAATACGGCGGGAGCTGGTGAGGTTGTCGGCACAACGAAGGACGCCTTCGGCAAAGGGCTTATCGCTAGACCAGGCGGGCGCGTCCGGATTGAAGTCCTGCCGAAGAACGTAGCGGACTCCCACGGCGCCAAGCTCTATGATCAGATCATCGAGACGACTCGCATCCGGACCGGATATGAGCACCACGATACGGTGGAAGCCGTAGCGCTGCTCGACGTCTTCCGCATGATCGAGCTCCTTCAGGAGCTGTCGAATCTCGGCCACGCGGGATTCGAAATTCTCGCACCACCGAAGATCGACGAGCAGGAGGTTCACGTACGCCGACCTGAGCGTGTCCGTCGCACCTAGCGTGTCCCACACCGGCACGAACTCGATCTCGTGACCGCGCGTACGAAGGACGGGATAGATCTTCGACGGCACGCGCTCGGTGCGCGGCGCTGCGCTCATGTCGTTGACGAGCGCTTCGAAACATTGAAGACCCGAGCCGACGTAAAGCAGGCGCTTCCGTTTGCTGCCGGGCTCATACTGACAGGGAACATCGCGGGTCATGAATGCAGAATCACGTGTCTAGGGCCGAACGACGCTCAGAAGTACTTGATGCTGAGGTCGATGAGGAATTGCTTGATTTTATTGAAAGGCGCGGACATCAGCTCGATCGCACTGAACGGCAACACCTGCTTGAAGACACCCCGCGGATTCGAGAACGCTTCGAACCCGAAGAAGCCGTGGCCCTTACCAATGCCGCTATTATTCGAGCCGCCGAACGGAAGATTGTTTTGGAAGAAGTGCACCGCGCTGTGGTTGATGCAGGTGCCGCCCGCGCGCGTGTTCTGAATGATGCGATCAATGTTGGCTCGGCTCTTGCTGTAAATGTAGAGAGCGAGCGGCTTTTCTTTCGCGTTGATCACGGCGATGGGCTCATCCAACGACTTGTAGGTATACACCGGCAGCACGGGCCCGAAAATCTCTTCGGTCATCACTGCAGAGCTCGGGTCGACGTCCGTCAACACGGTTGGCTCGATGTAATCCTCACTGCCTTCGGTGCCTCCACCGTAAGCAACGGTCGCACCTTTTTGCTTGGCGTCCTCGATGTACGCGGAAAGCCGCTGGTAGTGCCGGTGGTTGACGATTCGCGCATAGGACTCGGACCGGCGCGCATCGAGACCGTAAGACGCCTCGATGTTCTCTTTGAATTTCTGAAGAAACTCTTCCTTCTTGCTCTCGTGCACGAAGAGATAATCCGGTGCGATGCAAATCTGACCGTTGTTGGTGAACTTGGCCCAAGCGATACGGCGAGCCGCAGCATCGACGCTGGCCGTCTCGTCGACGATGGTCGGCGATTTGCCACCGAGCTCGAGCGTGACCGAGGCGAGATGCTTCGAGGCCGCCTCCATGACGATTTTCCCAATCGCCGGCGCGCCGGTAAAGAAGATGTGGTTGAATGGGAGCGCCAACAACGAGGTCGAAGCCTCGATGCCGCCTTCGATCACCGCGACTTCGCTCTCGTCGAACACCTCTTCGATGATGCTCTTGGTGACCGCCGAGGCATGCGGGGTGTGCTCCGAGGGCTTGATCATGACGCAGTTGCCTGCCGCAATCGCGCTCACGAGCGGACCGAAAGTGAGGTTGATCGGGAAGTTCCACGGCGCAATGATCAACGCAAGACCCTTGGGCTCATAGTGGATGTACGAGCTCGTCCCGAACAGCGCCAATGGGGTCTTGACGCGGCGCGGACGCATCCACTTTGAAAGGTGGCGGGCCGTGTGTTTGATCTCGCTGGTAACCGGGAAGATCTCGGTCAGGTCGACCTCGCTCGGATGCTTTCGGAAGTCGGCATAGAGCGCGTCGCGAATCTCTTGTTTCCGGGACAGGATCGTTTTTTGGAGCCGCTTCAGTTTTTCCTTGCGCTCCCGAGCCGTGGTCTTCGCAACGGTGTACTGATGGGCTTGCTGGAGCTTGAAGATCCGCGCGATCTCAGCAGTGCTAGCGTCGATTCCCGGCACAATCGCCGACGGTTCATCTGAGCCGTTCGTGCGCGCCTTGGTGCTGACCTGAGCTGTTAACTGCGACATATTCTAGAGCATGGGTGGCCGCGGTTTACCTTGTCAAGCCGTGACCTCCGCGACGATTTTCTCAGATACGTCCCAGAGCTTGGCGGCCATCTCTGCGTTGCGCCCGCGCGAGCTCGACTTCCCGACGTTGCAGTCGGAGAAGTACTTGCCAGCTACCCCTTCAACGCTCGGATGCACCGCAAGATAGCACTGGGTAGCCGCGCCCTCGCCGGTGCTCTTGAGCACGAGCGGCGCGGCAATGGCAAGCGCACCTCTTGCAATGGGGTTCATGCTTCGCGCAAGATTGGTGTGAATCACGCCAGGGTGCAGCGCGTTCGCGGTCTTCCCGCTGCCCTCTAACCGTTTCGCCAGATGATTGGCAAAGAGCAAGTTTGCCAGCTTGGACTGCCCGTAGTTCGACCAAGCGCTGTACTCGCGCTCGCCGGTGAGATTGTCGAACTGAATGCCCTCTTTCGGCGCGCCATTGTGGGCGTCGCTGCTCACCATCACGACCCGCCCTTTGTCGGCGAGTCTATCGAGAAGCGACGTGACGAGGATGAAGTGACCGATGTGATTGGTGAAGAACTGAAGCTCGTAGCCAAACTTCTGGTTGAGCGCGGGGAGCGCCATGATGCCTGCGTTGCAGATGATCGCGTCCAACGGCCGCCCGAGCTCGGTTACCCGCTCGGCGCACGCCTGAACCGAGGCCGGTTCGGAGAGCTCGCAAGCCACAGGCGTCGTCTCGACCCCGACGTCGTCACATGCCGCTTGCGCTTTGTCCACAGTGCGGGCCGCCGCTATGACGTGAGCGCCCCGCTTCGCAAGAACGCGGAGCGTCTCCTTGCCAATGCCGGAGTTACAACCGGTCAGCAAGATCGTGCGCCCGCTCAGGTCGAGCCCATCGGTGACCTCCTCGGCGGTGCTTCCATACCCGAAACCGCTCGGACCTTTTCCTTTGAACATCGATACTAGAGACATGGTGATCAACCCTTCGTAGAACCGGAGACTCCCCGGTCTCTAGAGCCGGCTACAGGCCGGTACAAGCGTTGACGTCGATGCAGTTTTCAAGCGCGCAACTGGCACACTCTGGTGAGCCGGAATTGGGCGGCAGGCAGGGCGCGACACAGAAGGCGGTCGAGCAGGCCGCGATCGACCCATAACAGCCCGTGCACCCCGCGGAGAGGCCAGTCCGGTCGGAAATGCACTGGGAGATGCAGTCCCCGAGCGCATTTCTCGCAGCCTCGGAGCTGTCGGAGAGCACGCCACCGAGCTCCGCGGTGCAAGCGTCCAGCGGACACTCGCCGGCGATCATGCCGACGACCGCCGCGCCGCTTTGATCGTCGGTCGCAATCGCTTCGAGCGCGGCTTGGTCAGCGTCGTTGATACACTGATCGAGGGGCGTCGGAATGGGCCCGGTTCCGCCGGAGCCGTCGCTGCCGCCTGCTCCACCTGGTCCACTTTCGGTCACGATGAACGCCTTCAGCCCCCGGAATCGGAACATCGTGCTGAAGGAGTTGCACAGACCAGTGTCGGTGTCGTAGTTGCCATCCGCAAACGCCGCCATCCCAGCCTCGAACTGCTCGATCGTAAAGTTCGCGGCGTTGCCGTTATCTGTCGTCGGCACACCGATGATGTCGCGGATGTTCGCGACGTCCCAGTAACCCGACACGGTTCCGTCGAAGGTGCCATCTCCGAGCGCGACGCGAAGCCAACTGTCGTGGATCAAAATCTCGTCTTGGACGATCATGATGTCGACGGGAAAGCGAAGGTCGATTGGGCCGGCGATGAGAACACCATCGACTACGGACCCCTGAACCTTCTCACTGTGAAAGCGCGAGTCGGGGTGGACGCTCAGGGTGGCGCTGGACAGCACCGCGTTGTCGGTACCCAGCGCTGGCGAGTCCTCGCTGCCGAAAATCTGAACCGTCACTTCGTCGTCGTTTTGAGCATCGTCGAGACCCTGAACATTCAGCAGGATCGTCATCGACCCGTTCTTGACCGCACCGGAAATCACTCCGTCGACGAGCTGCCCCTCGTGAAACCCGCCGAACACGTGCTTCCCATCTTCGCGAAGGTCGGGATTGTTGATGATGGTGAGGAAACCGTAATCGATGCCGGGTTCTTGGTCGGGCCCAACGAAGTCGTCGTGGGCGCACTCACCCGCCGCAGGCGAATCACTGCTCGAAACGCGGTCATCGAGATTGAAACCGTTGAGGCCGGTCTCGGGATCGGCGGGATAGTAAAAGCCGAACGCGGACGTGACGAAACTGAGCCCAGGGAGCACGAGAGCACCACCTGCTTGGCCCGCTCCACCCGAGCCACCACCTCCAGCGGGAGCGACCGAGCTCTCACCTCCACCGCATCCGAGCACGGATAAGCCAAGGACCGCGAGGATAAGCCACTTGGAATCGTTGGAAGCGTTCATTGAAATCGCTCGGAGTTACTTATCGGGACAGGTCGTGTTCCGGGGCACCGGGGTGATGGTGGTGTAGCCGTTGAAGAAGGCTTCGACGTCGTTTGGGACGTCGTCGACTGTGGAAGTGCAGTCCTGCGGGCCGTTGAGGACATGCCCGTTCGGGTTCTCGGTGGCGAGCGGCACCATGAGGGTCCCTCGAATCTCGCCCTCACCATCGCAGCTCGGGATGTTGATGCTCGTGATGTTCTCCACGGAGACCTCGCCGGCGAGGAGCGCTGCGCGATTGGCTTCCAGCCACGCGAGCACTTCGACGAGCCCTACTGGAAAATCCACCGTCTCGCCGTCGCCTTGCGAGGAAGCCAACGCCGGAACGTCGGCGCACGCCGCTGTTTTTGCAGCGCCTACGGTGCCAGAAATCTGAGAGAGCAACCCGCCGCTGATGTCGCCCACGTTCTGTCCCTCGGTGATGCCCGATAGGACTACGTGCGGCGGAGCATCGGGGTAGAGATTCTCGAGCGCGTAGATTACCGAGTCCGCGGGACAGCCATCGACGGCCCAAGTCGCCTCGTCATGTCCGCTCGCGGTCGAGGCGGGCATTGCGTCACCGGTACCGTTGGCACACTCGGGGGGCGCCGTACCGTCGACGGTCGAATCTCCGGCTCCACTGGCGTTCTCGGCAGGCGCGGACACCACGACATCGTTGTCGGGATTGGTG
>JAFDAJ010000360.1 GCA_019313915.1 Deltaproteobacteria bacterium | reverse complement strand
GCGAGTTGACCTGCGCGGAGTTCGAAGCGTGGTTGGAGGAGATTCCTCCGGACGGGTACCCGTGTAAGGCCGCCGATGATGGCGTGTGGAACGCCTGCTTCCCCTAGGGGAAAGGGCCACCGGCGGGCGGCCTGGAGTCCGCCACTTCCGCCATTCCAACTCACTGAAACTGCAGCACCACCCCTCGGCACGAACCTTGCGACCTCTCCGCGCATGAACCCAACCCTAGGCTTTCAAGAACCAATAGAGATTGACACGTGTCACGTGATGCGTTACGTTTTTCAGTGATCAAGACGTTCGCGGACAAGCACACGAGCGACAACACGCGATCTACATCAACGACCAGTGGAGGGTCTGCTTTCGCTTCGAAGATGGCGATGCGTATGACGTTGAGGTAACCGACTACCACTAGTCCGGGAAAAAGCGACGATGAAGAATACATGGCAACGATTGGCAAGACCGACGCATCCCGGGGAGTTTCTGCGGGAGGACTTCCTGCCCGACTATGGCCTCTCGGTGGCCGATCTCGCCAAGGCCATCAAGGTGTCACGTCAGACGGTCAACGAGCTCATCAACGAACAGCGTGCCTTGAGCGCGGCAATGGCCCTGCGCCTCTCCCGCTATTTTGGAAACAGCCCGGAGTTCTGGCTGAACGCTCAACGCGAAGTGGACCTCTGGGAAGCCGCACGCGCGCACAAAGACGACCTCAAGCGAATCAAGCCCGCAACCGCCGCCTGATCGCAGAACACAGCAGACCGCACGGCCTCATCACTATCGATACCGAGAACGCCCGCCTACCGTCCGCGAATCGGAATAAACACGACGTCAGCCGGGTCGTCCTCGGTGGTGATCGACGGCAGGGCGAAGAAGTCGCTGCCTGCGGCCGCCAGGCCGACGTAGTCGCCGAGGAACAAGCCCCGCGAGACGGGCGCCGCGTTGTAGTCGAACGATTCTTTGGTCAGCAGGATTTGCTCTCCCCAGTTCGCCGCATCCGTGCAGTCGGTTACCTCCGGATGACAGTGGATGAACCAGTGGTCCGCGTCGGATCGGGAATCGCCAGCAGTATCGTTCTGGAAGTTGTAGTACGTGACGCCGATCGTTCCGTCTTCAGACACAGCCACGGACGGCAGGATCGCTTGCTCCAGCAACGAGTAGTCGTTTACCGGCGTCTGGTCGAGCCTAACCTCAGGCGACCAGGTCAACCCTCCATCGGTCGACTGCGCAAAGGCCACTTGGGTGAGGCGCGGCTCTCTGAAGCTATCTTCCCACACCATATAGAGATTCCCCGTGCGCCGATCGACGGCGATGTCATCCCACCCGCTTCGAATTCGTTGTGCTGGGTCGGGAGCAAATGGGCTAATCGCGTGTACGTCTGCGATCTTCGTAGGCTCCGACCACGTTTCGCCCCCGTCAGACGATCGGATGCCCGCGAGTTCCCAAGGCTCAACGCGCGAAACCTGCAACCCCACGACGATGGACATGAACAGCGTTCCATCGGGTAGCACGACGATCTGGTCACCCCCCTCGGTTGGGATCTCAGCTCGAATGGCTCTTGCCTCTTCCCAGTTCTCCCCGCAGTCGGTCGTCCGACTGAACATCAGCTTGTGCGGCGGCGCCGGTTCTAAACGCGTCCACACCAAGTAGACGCTACATGCGTCATACGGGTCGGCGGTGATCGTTTCCTTGTCCTCGCCGAACCCCTCGTCGGTTTCAGAGACGGTGATGGGGTTGCCCCAGGTAAGCCCTCCGTCCACCGATTTGTGAACGATCAGTGCGTGGCGGTTGGGCTCGGCTTCGGTCTCTCGCGCGATCACGAGCGAGACATGGTAGAGGTCCCCGTTGGCCGCGAACGTCAGCCATGGGTCGCTGACTGCATCCCACTCTCCACCGGAGCAACGACCAAGCCCAGGAAGCACCGCTTCTTGCCAATTCTGGCCAGCATCGAAGCTCACACTGGTGACGTTCCCGCGGCAAGCGGACAGAGCATAACGATCCTGCTGCCAGACAGCGGCAAAGTGGTCGCGATTCGTCGGATTAACCACCAGCCACGGCTCCACTTCCGAGTCAGCGAAGAAAGGCAGCTCGGGATCCAAGTCAGCACTGCACTCGGCAAACGGACTGCCCTTGGACACCGTTACGGTATCGCCGGCTACGAACTCGGTCGGCAGCGCGTTCCCACCATCACTGCCGCACCCAACGACGAGGGCCCCAACCAGCAACCCACAAACTGAAACGACCGACGGACTCGCATCCCGCATCGCAACCTCCCGACCACCTCAACCTGGAGTCAGGCAAACAGACACCGCTACGCTAGG
>JAFDAJ010000359.1 GCA_019313915.1 Deltaproteobacteria bacterium | reverse complement strand
TCTACACAGGATCCGCCTGGCATGACGCATTCCGCCCGCCCGTCGCCCCAAAGATCCCTACACTGAAAACCTGTAACGCAATCGGCGACCGAGGCGCACAGGCCGAATTGCCCACAGACCGCGACCGTCCCCTCGACGACGGACTCGCACACGGGCGCCGCTTCGTCGGGGCATTGTGTGTTGTCGCACGAAACGGGAGTGGGCACGTTGGGCATGCGCGACGGCATGCATTCCATGAAGCCGTCACCGTCCGCGTCACCGCACGGAACGCCTAGGACGAGGCAGTCGAGATCGGTGCCGCACGGCCGGGTGATGCGTCGGCAGAATCGTTGATCGGGGGTCGGGAAGAAGCAGGTGAACCCGTGTGGGCAATCCGACCCCGTCTCGCAGGGAACGCGGCGATCGACACACGTATTGTTCTCACACGCGAAGCCCGCGATGCAGTCGTTGGAGTCGTCGCAACCCGGATCGATGCGCAGACAGCGTCCAATGATTTGGTTGCACTCGTAGGCCGGGTTGCCGCAATCGGCGTTGTCTTCGCAAGCGCCGCCTCCTGCGACAAAACAACGCGAGAAATCATCGCAACCCGTCGAAACACAGATCTCACCCACCGCGCAGGGCGTGTCGACGTCGCACAGTGCGTCCAGGTCTGGGCACGCCGGACAAAGCGCGCTGGTGGTGCACCACGAGCCACCGCCCCCGGATCCACCCAGTCCGCCGGAGCCGCCGTCTCCTCCCATGCCCCCAGAGCCGTCAGAGCCACCCAGTCCGCCAGAGCCGCCGTCCCCGCCATCGATCCCTCCGTCCGGATCTACGGAGGCGTCGCCCCCAACAGGCGGCGAGATCGCGGCTTCACCACAGCCGGACACGGCTGCTGCAGCCAGCAGAACGTAAGCAAAGAAGCGCATGGTTGAGTTGGGAACCCGCCGAACGAACAACGGTCGCTCGATCTTGTTAGGATGCGATAGTAGCGCCTCTGGCTCTGGGTCGCATCCCGGCCGTCTTGAGACCTTGACCACGCGCACTGCCGCCCCAAGGCTCAGGGCATGTCGTCACTCGATGCCGCCTTGATCGCGATAGAGCGCGCGTGCGGGAGCGGCTCGGTAATTCGCGACCCGAGCTTGCTCGAAGGGTACGCGCAGGACGAGAGCGAGACAGAACCTTGCATGCCCGAAGCGGTGGTGCGCGCCACGAGCACGGCCGACGTCTCGGCAGTCATGAAGGCGGCCTACGAGCACGAAGTTCCCGTGACGCCAAGGGGCGGCGGCACCGGCCGCGTCGGCGGAGCGGTGCCGGTTCCGGGAGGAATCGTGTTGGCGCTCGAGAAAATGAACGCGATCGAGGGGATCGATAAAGCGGAGCTGACCACACGCGTGCAGCCCGGTGTCATCCTAGGGGAGCTCAAGCGAGTCACCGAGGAAGAGCAGCTCTTCTACCCGCCGGATCCGAACTCCCTAGATTCGTGCGCAATCGGAGGCAACCTGGCAACCAACGCCGGGGGCCCGCGCGCGTTCAAGTACGGCGTGACCCGAGAGTACGCCATGGGAATGGACGTCGTGCTCGCGGACGGGACGATTCTCAAGCTAGGTCGAGAGACCAAAAAGGGCGTGACGGGCTACGACCTGACCGCGCTGATGGTGGGCAGCGAGGGCACCCTTGGGATCGTCACCGAGGCAACCCTGCGATTGATCCCAAAGCCGGAGTCCACGGTGACGGCCCTGGCGTGTTTCTCCAGCATGGACGAGGTCGCGCCCGTCGTTTCGGCATTGCTTGCGCAAGGGCAGCTTCCGGCCTGCATCGAGCTCCTCGACGAGGAAGCGATCCGCATCGTGCGCCCCGAGGCGGGGTTGACGATTCCAAACGAAACGAAGGCAATGCTTCTGATCGAGCTCGACGGCGAAGAAGCACGGCTCGAAACGGAGCTCGAACGGACCGGCAACATCCTCTTCGACCTCGACGCGGTCGAGGTCCTGGTCGCGCAAACCAGCAGCGAACGCGAGCGCCTGTGGGCTTCGCGTCGCGAGCTCAGCCACAGCTTGAGGCGACAGGCGAAGAACAAGCTCGCCGAAGACGTCGTCGTCCCCCGCACCAAAATGGCGGAGCTCCTCAGCTACTGCGCCCAGCTCTCAGAAGAGCATGAGCTCCTGATGCCCACCTACGGCCATGCCGGCGACGGCAACCTGCACGTGAACTTCCTTTGGAACGATCCGGACGAAAAGGTTCACGTCGACCAAGCGATCGAAGCGCTCTTTCAGCGCACGATCGATTTGCACGGAACCCTGAGCGGCGAACACGGCATCGGAGTACTAAAGGCCCCGTACCTACCGA
>JAFDAJ010000358.1 GCA_019313915.1 Deltaproteobacteria bacterium | reverse complement strand
TGCACGACGGTCAGGGTGAGCTCCTCGCCGCCGCTCTCCTTCGACCAAATCGCTGGCACAATCGCAAACGCCGCGCCCGCCGCATCGAGCACCTGCTCCGCACACTCCGTAGTCTGACAAGCGACCACCGATTGCCCCAGGAGTTCCTGCCCAGCGGCTACGGAATATCCACGCACCCCGAGCGCCCGCCGAACTGCACTCCGCAAGCGTTCCCCATGCCGCACCCGAAGCGCCTCACTCCCTTGCACCGGAGCCATCAACACCAACACTGACGCTGGCACTGACGCTGGCACTGACGCTGGCACTGTCTCTGACGCTGACACTGTCTCTGACGCTGGCACTGTCTCTGTCCCCGACCCCTGCGCCGCTGCCGGCCCGGCCGCCATCACGACCACCGAAGTCACCGCCACCTTCAACCTGTCCCCCCACGCGAACATCAAAACACTTTGCGAACCTGTACCACGGCGCCTTGCCCCGTCACCGAAACCGACGGCTCTGCTCGCAGTGGCCGAAAGAGATACACAAGAGGGATTGTCAGCAGCGGCGCCGCGCCTGCCAACGCTAGCGCCAACCGGCCGGCTTCCTGTCCACGCGCAACACACGAACGAACCGCTGCCTCGTCCGCAACGTACGGCTCACGACAACCCGTCATCGTGACGCCCTCGTAAATCGCATAGCCGCTGAGCCCCAAGCCAACCGCTCCCAAAGTCCACCCCCACCAGGGCGTTCGCTCGTAGTCCGGCAGCACCAGCGGCATCGCCGCGCTCGTCGCCGCCCCGCCAAACGCAGCTGTCGTCCACACCCCGATACGCACGTTATTCCACCGTTGCGCCGCGTTCAGGTTGGCCGGGGTTTCGATGAATCGCTCACCAAGCTCGCCGCGCCAGACGTGAAGCCCGACACTTGCCCCGATGCTGGCCATGCCGACACCAAAGAGCGACCAGCCTGCGATGCGTTGGTTGCGCGGACGCGGCACGCCGCTCTTGCGCTCGGAGTCGGCTTGCGTCGACGCCGCGGTCGCTGTTCCGACCGCCACCAGAGGCGCATTTTTGGCTCGCCAGCTGGCGCGCGCGATTGGGTGAGGCCCCGTGAAATCGACCGACCGCCCCTCGAACAACGCATCCATCGCGCGCCTCACGTCTTCCGCCTCGGGTGTGCCATCGCGGACCCCGAGCCATACCGACGCCGCCTCGTATCCCTCAGCGCTCAGGTCGATGCGAACCTCCTTCGCGCTCAAACCGCTCACCACCAACACGTTGGCGCCACCAAGAATCGACGCGACCTGGCTTGCGTGGTCCGCTCGCTTCCCCCAGGCCTGTGGGGAGTCGTACTGCAAATGAAGCGCCGGGCGTGTGCGGACCGCACGTTCGAGCGCCGCGTCGAACACGAACACATTCACGCCGCTCGCAATGCTAACCCGGTGAATGCGGCCGCGATGTGCCTCGTTGCATTCGACCTGCATGCGGTACGCCCCGACCGGCAGATCGATGCCTGACAGCGGGGTGCGCCCAAACTCGACGCCGTTGAGTCGGACCAAGCAATCGGACGGGGTGCTCTGCACCTCCAAGGCGCCCGGCGCCTCCGAAGCCATCTCCTCATCGACATCGGCCAAGAGGTCGCGGACCTCGGGCGTGTGCCGGAATGCAGTGGGCTCGACCCGCGGCACCAAGCGCCGACACTCTCGCGCCTGTCGACGTGCCTCGGCGTTGTTCTTCGTCTCCACGTACGCCCGCACCATGAAGAGGCAGGTGTCGAGCACCTGTTGCGCCCGCGCCGCCTCGCGATTGAGCTCGGCCGCTGCCCGGTCGGCCAAACGCTGCGCGGCCTTGAGCTCGCGCCGTGCCGCCTTGTAGTCGGCTCGCGCCAAATACCGCACGGCCGCGCGCGACCGTTCAACCCACCGGTCGATGTCGCTCTGACTGACCTTTGGAGGGGGCGCAGACCCGACGACCTCGAACCGTTCCGAGGCGCGGTCCGCACGCCAGACGGCCTGGCCACGTACCCCGAGATCTTGGCGCAAGGCCTCCGCAGTGGTGTGCAGCCCCTCGACGCTCACTCCCCTGCTATCGGCGTCAGCGGCCCCGCCCAGCGTAGGCATCACCAGCCAGCGAAGCGATTCGCGTGAGGCGCCGCCTTCACCGCCCTGCGCTCGCGCCTGCGGGGCCGTGAATGCAGCGAGCACTGCGACAAAGACGCAACCAAGCCACCGCATACTGCTCCCTAGAAGCACCCGAGGAAGGTTAGGGCGGACTCGCCATTCTTCGCCTAGAAGCACCCGAGGAAGGTTAGGGCGGACTCGCCATTCTTCGCAGATTGGACGAAGGCGGCCGTGCCACCGCTCACCGCGACGTCGATCCGGTTCGGCGCATCGCCCAGCGACTCGCGCACCTCCACTTGCTTGACCGCGGGCCCGTCCGCTCCCCTTCCGACGACGAGCAGCTCGGTGCCCGTCGCGACGAACCAAGTGTCCATGGCTTCATCGTACGCTAGCGCCGTGGGCCCGGTTGGATTCGCCTGCAGCCCTTGTGCTTCGATTGCATCGCCGCAG
>JAFDAJ010000357.1 GCA_019313915.1 Deltaproteobacteria bacterium | reverse complement strand
GGCATCGTCATGGGTTTTGGCGCCGGCGTGCTGATGTCCGCAGTTGCCTACGAGCTCGTCTACGAAGCGCTTCACATCGCCAAGCTCAGCGGGTTTCCCACCTTGGGGTTCTTCCTTGGGGCGTTCACGTTCTTCTTTGCCGATATGCTGATTGGGCGCATGGGCGGCAGACAAAGCGAGGCGGCCGCCGCCCAAGCGACGCTGGTCGTCCCGCTCGTCCTCGGAATCATTCTCGACGGCGTGCCCGAGTCCGTCGTCATCGGGCTGGGCGTGTTACAAGGAGGCACCGTTAGCGTTGCCATGCTGGTTGCCGTGTTCATGTCGAATCTTCCGGAGGCCGCGGCGAGCACGGCGGGAATGAGAGCCGGTGGATGGAGCCGGGTGAAGATACTTCTGCTCTGGTCGGCGATTGCGATGGTTTGCGCGTGCGCGTCGGCGGCGGGATATGCCCTACTCGGCGGTGCATCCAACCTCGTGTTGGCGGTGGTCCAAGCATTCGCGGGCGGCGCGATGCTCATGATGTTGGCCAACACGATGATCCCCGAAGCCTACGCGCACGCCGGTAAGTTCGCGGGCGTCGCGATGGTCATCGGTTTTGCAATTGCGGTGTGGGTCGTCGTGCTCGAACACGCCGGCGCGGGCTAGGCCGCGTCGGGTCTAGATCCCGCAGGCCGCGAGGCCGACTACAACGCACTCTTCGTGCCCGCCGCCGTCAATCCTGATGCAGGTGTCGTAGGCAGTCTCGCATGCCGCTTTGAAATTCTGGTTATCACAGGCGTTGCACACCTCGGATGCACTCTGACCGCTGTCACCGCAGCCGAGCACTGCGAAGGCGCTAGTCATCAAGGCGATCAAAAAGACTCTGTGCAGTTTCATGGTTTCACCTCCTTGGATTCAGCCGACTCCCCATTTCCATACCACGTGTAGTGGGGCCGGCAATAGGCTCCGCGGTAGGCAGTTTGGGCGAAAACTTCACGACGCGCGGTCGCCTCAGAAAGCGAGCCTCACATGAGCAGGGCTCACACCCCTCGGTGCTCAACGGTCAACCACTGCAGTGCGCAAGATTTGCGCGTACTAACGGGTGGGCGCGCACATCGCGCCATGGTAGGGCTGTGGTAGGGCACAACAGGGAGAGGGATCCTCGGGTCCCACATCGAGGAGATGACGTTATGCAACTAAGCAGACTTTTTATGATCGCGTTGCTGGCTGGGACCTTGGGGGTGATCGGCTGCGGTGACGATGAGGGCACGGGCGGCAGTGGTGGCACGGCCGGCAGCGGCGGCACGGCTGGCACTGGCGGCACGGCCGGCAGCGGCGGCACGGCTGGCACTGGCGGTACGGCTGGCACTGGCGGCACTGGCGGTACCCCAACGGGCAATTGCGACTACGGGGACTGCGTGGGTGACGACACCAAGACGATGATATGCGAGACCGCGGTTACCGTTTGCGAGGCAACATTAGAGGGAGACCTGCTGGCAACATGCATAGAAGCCGCGAACACCGACGCCTGCGGCCTCCGATAGCTCTAAGCGAGCTCGACCGACCGACAATGTGAAGACCTTTCGGTCAGAAACCGGCGCCGTCGATTCGACGGCGCCGGTTTTCTTATGAGTTCACATGAGATGCTCACTCAGCTCCTGAATTGCGCAGAACTAGATATTATGTCGCGTGGCTCGCAGCGCGGACAGGGCCTTTGAATTGGCTATGCTCGCCGCGCGAAGAGCTGAGAACTACAGCCGTCCCTCGCAACAGGTACGGGACGAGGACAGGTCGCAGTGCACCCGGCACATGCACCAGGTGCCCTGCGGGAACACCACGCTTCTTAGCCCTGCACGCCACTGCTCGAGCGCTTGTCGGTAGGCGTTCCGGAAGGCGCGAAGCTCTGCCACGGCCTGAAGAAACATCTTCTTCTGCCCGCGACCTACAGCAAAAGTCGGGTTTCGATCTCGGAGCGGCTCAAAGCTCGTCGCACGCCGATACGGCGAGAGTCGACGGATGCGTTCGGCACCGAGCACGCGCCAGCCACGCTTCTTGATCTCGTGGTGGGCAAGCCGCTCCTGGCGTTCGAGCTCCACTTGGACAGCTTCGCGACCCGCCTGCGCGTCGTACGTCCGCTCGAGCAGTGGCGGCAATGTCAGTGTCAGCTCGACGGTGTCGGGCCATTGCCGATTCTTGGTATCGAAGTACGCCTCGGGCCGCTTTACGGTCCAAAGGCGGCGCCCAAGCTCGTGGGGCAGCACAGTGACCTGCTGGGTCAACAGTCGCACGACCGAGGATTGCTCATGGTCCCAGGTGGGGCCCTCCCACTTGCGAAGCACCTTGGTGCCGAGGGACACGAGCCGGTGAAGGCGGCGCAAGAAGTCAGGGTAACGCCCTTGCGGATCCGTCACGATCAGATGCTCATGCGTCGACATGAGGGTGACGGCGTGCACGAGGATGCCGAACTGCCGAGCGCACAAGGCGAGCGTGTACAAGTAGAGCTGACGGATCGCGGAATCGGGACGGAAGAGATGATGACGCCGAAGCGTGCGTCGCGTGATCATCAGGGTGTCGCCGGGGACCACGAGGCGTGGTTGAGTCATGAACGACGGGTACGCATGAAGCGCGCCAGGCTCCCCACAAGTGATTCCAAGGCGTTGCCGCAGCTCGATTGGCGGATACCATCACCCGCGATGGCGGACGCCAACCTGGGTGAGGTTGCTGGGTGGCTGTGAGGTTGCTGCCGTTACGCTTGACACGGCGGCGACGCTCGGGTGAGCCTCCGGCCTCCCGCCCAGGTCATGGAGCAGTCACCCTTCATCGAAGTCGGCCTCCCGGTCGCGCTCATGATCATCATGGCGGGGATGGGCCTCGGCCTCACTGTCCGAGATTTTCACCAGGTGGTCGCGCGGCCCAAAGCCATGGTCGTCGGCACGATTGCACAGGTGACCCTCATCCCCCTCTTGGCTTTCGGTCTCGCAGAGTTCATGGGGCTTTCACCCGTGATC
>JAFDAJ010000026.1 GCA_019313915.1 Deltaproteobacteria bacterium | reverse complement strand
TACACGTCGGAGAGATGAGACAAGAATCCCGAGGCTTCCTCCTCATCCATCTCTTCCTTTTCGTATCGGTGCCGGCCCGGATTCACGCCCAGAGCCCCTCTCGCTGGAAGAAAATCCACGCCCTCGGGAATCCCCGTCCACGGCGCGTGCGGGTCAGAAATGTTGATGAAGGCAAAGAGCGGTCGTTCCGGGTCAAGCGCGGGATTGTCCAACATCTGCTGCAAGCGAGCTGCCAGGCGATGATCATGCATCTCGGGGTAGGACCGAGCCGACACCGCGTGGTCGAAGCCCCGCGTCAGACCCATGCGGTCCGTGACTACGGGATTGGCCGAAAGGAAGAGGGTCTGGTAGCCGCGAGCCGACATGTCCTCCGCCAAGGTCGGCCAGCGATTGTCGAGCGGTGTGACACTGCCCCAGGCCATGTTCTGCGTGCCACCACCCGCACCGGCCCGGTGCTCATCCAGGTCGAGGCCGGTGAAGAACGACGCGTGACTCGGCAGCGTCCAAGTCGATGGCGAGTGGGAATCGCATGAGTAGCTCGCCCCAAGCTCCACGAGCTTTTCGAGCGTGGGAGTCGTGGGGTGCTCGTACCCGCACAAGGACGTGCGGTCGGCCCGCACCGTGTCCATGACTACGAAGATCACAGCAGGAGCAGGCCGCTCTTGCACTGCAAAAGGCCCGCGCTCGAGCGCTTTCATCGCAGCGAAGATCGCAAGGATGACTACCAGCATCCCGAGCAATGAAACCAGGCGCGTTGTGCTTGCGGACGACGGCACGGCGGGAGGATAGCGCTTCGTGAACACGGCGCGCAAAACAATCGACGCCAGCTACGGAGCCATCTCGTACTCGTCCTGAAGATCGTGCACCTGTTGCCAAACACGCTGATAGCGTGCTTCATCCAAAACAGGCTTTCGGATCATCTGGAGGCAGCTCGCCATTTGCGTTTCACTGCTGGTCGGCTTCGAATAGAGGCTCAGCGCGTGGCGCGAGAAATCGCGCACCATGAAATCGAAGATCTGATCGACAACGTCGTCTGAGACGTCGTAAATCTTGGCGTTCTCCAAGATCAACTGACCGTACGCCACCAAGGCGAAGATCTCACCACCGGCAAGAAGGAAGTCGATGTCTTTCTGTTGCGCGTCGTCAGGTGGCGCCGTCATCAACATTTCCTTGAAGGCTGCAATCTGCTCGCGGAAGACCCCGAGATTGGCTGTGTCCCGACTCGAGTACGCGATGTTGTAGTCATGGAAGCGAATCTTCCGAAGCCCCTTCGTTGGGCCTTGATCGAAGAGGAAGTCGTCGTTGGCCGCTTGGTTCTGCTGCGCCACCTCGGAATAGTCCGCAGGCGCAAAGAAGTAGTTCGCCATGAACTTCACGATGAGCGCGATGTTCACGTGCACGGTGCCTTCGAGCTTCGGCAAGGCACGGATGTCCACGGCGGCCTGCTCAAACATCATGTCTTCCTCGAAGCCCTTGGCCGCAATGACATCCCACAGCAGGTTCATCACATCCTCGCCTTGGGTCGTCACCTTCATCTTCACCATGGGGTTGTAAAGGAGGTATCGGCGGTCCTCTGGTGAGGCGACCCGCATGTAATCTGCCGCCCGCAGTGCGAAGAGCTTCATGGCAATGAGACGCGCGTATGCGTCGGTAAACATCTGCTTTACGTGAGGAAAATCGGTCACGTACATGTTGTACAGTCGCCGATTCGAGGCGTGGTGGATGGCTTCGTAGAGGGCGTGCGTACACATACCGATCGAAGCCCATCCCAGATTGTATTTGCCGATGTTCACCGTATTGAGCGCGCTATTCCAGGCATGCTCGCCCTTGGCGATGATGTCGGCTTCGCTGACCGGATAGTCCTCGAGCTCGAACTGCGCCACGTAGTTCTGGCTAGCGCACACATTCTTGATGAGGTGATACCGGTCGTGCTGCGAGTCAGCCCCGAAGAACACGTATTCGTCCGAATCCGCGAGCTTGCCGAACGTCGACACGATGGCGGCCTTGTTGCCGTTCCCGATGTAGTACTTGCCTCCCTTGGCGGTGTAGGTACCATCGCCTTGGGGCGTGAGGATCATGTCCGTCGAGTAGACGTCGGCCCCGTGCTCCTTTTCCGACAGCCCAAACGCGAAGATGCCACCCTGTTCGAGTGCCTTTGCCGCCCGCTCTTTGATTGGCTCGTTTTCGCTCATCCAGATGGGCCCGAGGCCGAGCACCGTGACCTGCCACGTGTACCAGTACTGCAAGCCATAAAAGCCAAGGATCTCGGCGAACTCGCAAATCCGCCACGTGTCCCATCGCGAGTCCGGCGCGCCGTTACCAGCGGGTGTGCACATGGTCGCGAAGATCTTTTCTTCTTTGACGAAGTCCAGGAAGTCTGCGTACCAAACCTTCGCGTGATAGTCGTCTCTGACGCGGCGTTTGCCCTTGCGTTCGAAGAAATCGATCGTCTTGAGCATCACCTCGCGGGAACGCTCATCAGGATAGAGTCGGCTGTGCTTCTTGGGATTGAGGAGGACCATAGTTCTGCGGTGATAGCACGCGGAGCCTCAAATCCACACGCCAGAAATGTCACCAGGTCAGACCCTGCACGGAGTTGCGGACCGGGCACGACTCAGGTTGCCTCAGCAGGCTTTTGACCAGGGGGATTGCAGTGCCCTGAGTAAGGCTTACGCTCGCCTTGCGGTGAATCACTTCTGGCTACGGCTGTCTGGCTTCCACGACGTCAACTCGCTCGACAATCGCGATCCTAAGGTGCTCGAACGTTTCGCGGACATTGCTGGGCCAATCCTGTGGAAATGGTTTCGTCCTCGGGTCCGCGGTCTCGACAACATCCCCGACGGCGGCGCGCTCTACGTGTGCAACCACAATGGTGGTTTCATGACGCCCGACACGTGGATTTTGGCGGTCTCCCTGACACGCGAGCGCGGGGTCGACGACGTCCCCTATGCGCTTGCGCATCAGGTGGTGATGGAGGCCCCGCTCACGAACCAGATGCTACCAGCAATGGGGGCGATCGCCGCCAATCCCGAGAACGCGCATCGGGTCTTTGCCGCCGGGCGCAAGGTGCTGGTCTATCCGGGCGGCGACCTCGATGCGTTTCGCCCCTCACGCGACCGAGGTCGCGTCGTGTTCGGTCCCCGCCGTGGCTATGTGCGGCTCGCTCTGCGCGAGGGCGTGCCGATCATCCCGGTCGTCTCGGCTGGTTCTCACGACGTCTGGTGGGTGGTGAGCGACGGGCGTTGGTTGTCGCGGTTACTGCGCACACATCGGTTTCTGCGCACGGATGTCCTTCCGATCACGGTCTCGGTGCCTTGGGGGCTCACCGTGGGCGCGCCGCCTTTCCTCCCCTTGCCCGTGCGGATCTTCATCGACGTCCTCAAACCTATCTACTTCGAGCGCTCCGGACCGGAGGCTGCCGACGACGCGAGCTACGTGGAGGAATGCCATCAGCGGGTGCTCGACGCGATGCAGCTCGCGCTTGAGCAGCTGACGCAGGACCGGCGCCTTATCCGGCAAGAGCGGCTCCGCGCTGGGCTCCATCGCGCAACTCACCTCTTGTCACGGGCCTCTCATGGCTGACGACGGTCCCGATGCTCCCCCATGACCCACAACCGCCATATCTGCTATACGATGGCGCCGATGACGCTCATCGGGAGGCAAGCTAGCATGGAGCGATTCTGGAGTTTCGACAGCCGGTGAGCGCCACGTACTATGCCATCGTCAACAGAGCGGCGGGTGGCGGACGATGCGCGAAGCTCGCGCAGGGCGCTCTCGAAGGCCTGAAGGCTCGCGGCTTGTCCCTAGAAGTCGCGTTTACTGAAGGGCCCAAACACGCCACCGAGCTCGCGAAGCGTGCAGCCGCAAGTGGCTTCCTGCGTTTTCTCTCCGTCGGGGGCGACGGGACGGCATCGGAGATCGTCAACGGCCTCGTCAGTGCAGGTGTCTCCGAGGAATGTGAGCTTGCCATGCTTCCTCTCGGCACAGGCAACTCGTTTCTGCGGGACTTTGGCATCACTAACATCGAAGCTGCAGCGGACGCGATCATACGCGGCGACAGCGCTCCGATCGACGTGCTTCGCCTCACGCACGAAGCCGGTGTAATCCACTTCATCAATACGATGGGCACCGGTTTCGTGGCCGACGTGGGAGAGCTCACGAACGAGCGGTTCAAGTTTCTTGGCGCGGCCGGGTACATTGCGGCGGTTTTGGTCTGCGTTGTGCGGCTCCGATACGAAGACACCACGCTCCGCTACGCGGACACGATCGACGACGCGCGAACGGTGCTCACCTCGTTTTCCAACAGCCAGTACACGGGCGGGTCGATGCGGATGGCCCCGGACGCTCAGGTCGCTGACGGTCTGCTCGATGTCGTTCGTGCAGGCACCCTCGGCAGGGCCGCGCTCATAGCGGCGTTTGCGCGGATCTTTTCGGGCACGCACACCGATCTCGAAGAGATTTGGACGCGGCAAGTCGACCGCGTCGAGTTCGTCAATCCGTCGTCTCAAGCCGTGCTCATCGATGGCGACCTCTATGGCCTCAAGCCGCACGCGATCGACGTGCTTCCCGGCGCGCTACGCCTCGTTGCATGAGTCAGATCGCCACAGCTTGGAGTCGCATCGTGAGCCTGGTCATCTGGGCCTTGGCCGGGGGCTTCCTGGTGTTCATGCTGTCGTTCCTCACCATCCTCTATCGGTTCGTGAAACCCGACCGGGTGCAGTTCCTCGAGCGCTTGTACTGCAAGCTTCAGCTTGCGCTGACTTTCAACAAGCAAACCCACCATACCCACCCGGGAGTCGATCCCAACACCCAATACATTTTTCTCCAAAACCACACGAGCCATCTCGATCACGTCGCGATGTACACCGCAACGCCGCATTTCAAGCAAGGCATCGAGCTCGAGAGTCACTTCGACTACCCCTTCTACGGATGGTTCATGAAGGGGCGCGGCACCATTCCGGTACCGAGGGACCGCAAAGGCGCATTGCAAGCGCTCCTCCCGGCGGTTCGTGCGGAAGTCCAGGCAGGGCATTCGATCCTCAGTTTCCCTGAGGGGCATCGCACCGTCACCGGCCACGTCGGCACATTTCACGATGGCCTATTTCACGTCGCAGTCGAGCTCGGCGTACCCGTTGTTCCGGTGGCGGTCACGGGGCTCTACGAGGTGCTACACAAGGGCTCGCTCATCATTCGCCCTGGAAACGAGATCATCGTCTACGTCGAGGAGCCGATCCCGACCGAAGGCATGACCACGGAGGACGTGCCCGCACTGCGAGACCGCGTGCGGGACATCATATCGGCGAGGGTTGAAGCGCGCCGGTCGTGAAAGGCTGCGCCCGGGATGAGAGCCGTTCGGCTCGGCCTGCCTACTCCTCGGCTGCCGCCTCGACGGCATCAAGCAGGCTCTTCGAAAACACGCGGCCGGTCATCCGATCACGAACCTGCTTGGCCGCCGCGGCCCACTCGGCCTTGTACTTGCTCGTATCAGTAGCGACGATGCCCTTCTTGAGCACGACGTCGTACGCTTTTTGGTCGTCGCGTCGGATCGTTCTGTTGAGCAGCGTCTCGACGCGCTTCGACGTCCTCAAGAACGCCTCTTTGAGATCTGGCGGAAGCCCATCGACCTTCTCTTTTCGCATCACCATGCCGCCAGCAATGATCGCGGTGTTGTGGCCGGTCATGTACTGGACGCGCGTGTACCACTGTAGGGCAACCGCCGTCAGCGCCGACGAAGTCACGACGTCGATCATCTTGGTCTGGAGCCCCGGGTAAACCTCCGGCACGCCCAGGCGAACGCCATTCGCACCAATGACATCGTAGAACTCGATGAAAATTAGATCGTCTTTCCACATCCACGGACGCATCGACTTGATGTCGGATGGCCGCTCGATCTTCTTCTGCGAGAAGAGCCTCGTCTTTCCAGCGTCTCCCCAGGCGACCATCATGAAGCCTTCGTCCTCGAAGAGCTTTTCGAACTGAGCTGCCATCTTCAAGCGCACGCGGTCCAGCTTCTCGTACGTGTCGAGGAAGTCGGGCAGCACGAGAATGACCATCGGTCGCACCAGCATGCTCATGCCCGTCATCGTCACGACGCCGCCGTCGAGCTGCCCCACACGCATCTTCCGTACGAAGTCGCGCTCGTCGCCCTGAGAGCCGCCGGGATAGAAACGCAGCTTGAGCCGCCCCTCGGTCTCCTTTTCGAGAGTCGCCTTCCAGGCGTTGAGAACTTTCATCCACGACGAACCTGCGGGTGCAAGTGACGCGATGCGAAGCGTGACGGCCTCTTCCGCTTGGGTGCTCGGTACCGTGCCCGGGAGCCCGACGAGGGTTGCCGCCAACAGCAAGACAATTGGGAAATGTAGGTTCACGAGACGGGATATACCCGGAAGCAACTACTGCCGTCCAGCGTCGCGGCGACGGGCCCGGCGCGTAACTGCCTTGAACACCTTCTGGAACGTCGCGGCGTCGCCCGCCACGGGCTCACGCTGGTCCTTCTTGTCGCCCGACTCCGGATAGAGCTGATAGGCCGCGTTGAGGACACGGTCGATCGCATTTGGAGCAACGCCATAAGCGAACTCAAACAGATTCCCTACCCTGGTGGCCACGCGCTTGGGTTGGTGAATGATGCCGTCCACGATCAGGTCGGCTGCCTGCTCGGCTGTACGCATTGGAAACGCGTCGTAGATCGTCGTTGACTTCATCATCGGAGTCTTGACGAGCGGCATGTAAATCGTGGTGACTTTGATCCCATCCTTCAACGCTTCGACCGCCAGCACTCGACTGAACGCGTCGAGCGCCGCCTTGCTGGCGATGTAGGCGCCATAGCGCGGAACGTTCACTTGAACGCCGATCGTCGACACGTTGAGGATTTGCCCTTGCTTCTGTGCGCGCATTCCCGGGAGAAAACCCATGATGAGACGCACGGCGCCAAGGAAATTGAGCGCGAGCGTCCGTTCGAAGTCGTGAACGCGGTCGTACGACTTCGTGACGCTTCGGCGAATCGAGATGCCTGCATTGTTGACGAGGATGTCGACCTGACCGTGCTCAGCGAGGATGGTCGCGACGAGGCGCTGGGTGTCATCTGCATTCGACAGGTCGCCGGAATAGACAAAGGCCGTGCCGCCGCGAGCCTCGATGCCCTGCTTCATCTCCTCGAGCTTGTCGGTGGACCGAGCGACCAACAGAACGTTGGCGCCTGCATCGCCCAATCGATCGGCGAGCGCCTCGCCAATCCCGCTGGATGCACCAGTAATCAGGACGGCGCGGCCAGAGACCCTCTCGCGCAACGCCCTCTCGTCAGTGCCAGCCACCGGTGAATCGTAGCCGAACCGGCCCAATCTGCAGTCGGAAACCCCAGCTACTCGTCGATCTCACGTCGATACAGTGCTTGGACGTGCCGCGCATTGTCCCCCTCGAGGACGTTCATGCGCTGGATTTGGGCAGGCGCAGCCTCGAGGACCTCTTTGGCGACCAGCCAGTCGACGGACTCCGTGTAAGGCGGCGTCGTGAGCGAGCCACGGTAGTGGTAGTAGTGGATGTTCTCGAAATCGAAGCCCGAACGGAACATGTCGTGGAGGAATACATCGTGGAGCTTTGCGACTTGGCCTTTTTCCGGCGGAACCGCATTGAGAAACTCCGCCAAGAAGCGGTTCTCCGCGCCCATGCGGACGAGAAGGGAAATGACCAGGTAGGCGGGCGGGTCGAAGGCCGCCGATCCCGGACCTCGATGCACCACGTGCACCTCCATCGGATAGGTGATGCCATCGATGAGGTGCTCGGCCGGGGTATGAAAATGGAGCTGCAAGAGCTCGTAGACCTTACCGTCGAATTCCGTCGTGATGCCCCGTCCGAAGCTGACCTCGACCGTGGTGCCCAGGTTCGCAACCTCTTCAGCCTCGTCGGCCCCTCCGAACTTGATGTTGTGCTTCCCCGCCTCGGTCTCGTGGGAAAGAATGTTCACCGGCGACTGGAGCAGGCCATGATCGAGGCCGGGAAGCGTGTAGTGGTGGCCAGATACCGGCTCGCCGTCTGAGCCCTTGGCCTCCTCTGCTGACGCGGTCGCCTCCTCGCAGGGCGGGCAAGGTGTGGACGTGCAGCCGAAGCCAGTCGTGACGACCATGCCGAGCGCGAGGGTGCGGACGAGGAAGCTTCGTGGGTCCATGCGAGGATACTTAGGAACGGAAGGCCCTACGGGTCAACCTGACTTCGAACCACGATCCTTCAAGACGAACTCCTCAATCGCTCGTGTGGAATCGGTTGAAAGGATACTGAACGCGGCGTCGTCGACCGAATCGGCAAGCCACTGCATCCGGAGGACGTCGCCGTCTCGATATTCGGGGAGGAGGCCGGCAAAAGAAAAGCCCTGGGCACGGAGCGTCTCGGTGCCTACCGGTGTCGCCGGATCGGCAAGGGGAAGATCGACCTGCGCGACCAGGCCGCCGCGCTTCACCGCGCCACCTATCTCGGCTTCAACCTTGGCGGCGAGGTCGCTACTTCCGCGCATGACCGCGACGCGAAGAATCTGGCGCCGCTCGTCGTATGCCGACTCCAGCTGCGACTGGCGCTCGCCTAGATGGTCGTCGGACGGGAGGACGGTGCGCGTGAGATGTGCCTCAGCATAGAGTGCCTGGATCTGTTCCCGGTACCGTTCCGGCAGATAGACGCTTCGTTCCGGGGCGAGGCCAAACGGAAGCCACCTGATCAAGGAGCTCGTGCGTGAATCGGGAGTCGGGGTCTCCATCTCCTGAAACACAACGTCGCCGGGCATGTTGGCCAACATCAATCCCGTGTCGACGCCGAAGCCGGCACCGATCCGTTGCGTGGCCGCGTGCACGGTCACCGGGTAGTCGTGAACGCCCACCAGCCCCAGCGCCATCGATTGCTCCGCCAGCCCAACCGCCACCCGGCGCGCAATCCCCCTACCCCGGAACCTGGGGTCGACCAGCGTCATGCCGGCGTCGGCGGTGATCCCGCCATGAGGCCGCAGCGTAATGCCCATGTGACCAACCAGCTGACCCGCGTCGGTGAACGCGCCGATCGAATGGAGCCGCCGACTAGCCAACAGCTCGCTGACAGCGGTCTCATCATAGAAGGATGGGTCGATATACGTCTCGCCGTAGCAACTCCAGATTAGCCCGATCAGAAGCGATGCTTCCTGCGGAGTGACGAGGCGAACCGTGATGTCGTCGTCCGAGCTCAAGGTAAGCGGCGTTCGTCGTCCGGGAGGTCGAGCGCCAGCGTGCCGCCGGGGTTGAGCACGTTCTTGGGATCGAAATGGCGCTTGAGCGCGCGCAGCACTTCGAGCTCATCGCTGCCGATCTGGCCTTCGAGCCACGGCGCCGTCATTTTTCCGATACCGTGGTGGTGACTCATCGCCGCGCCGGAGGCTTGGATGGCGTCGAGCAAGCCACGGTGGAACTCCAGGAACTCTTGGTGACCCATCTTCGCGATGAAGATGAAGTACAGATTGGCGCCTTGCGGGTAGCAGTGCGACATGTGCGTCATGCAAACTGTCTGAGGGCGGCTCTTCACATACGCCCGCACTTCCTGGTGCACCTTCGGTAGGTCGTCCCAGCTCGTCGCACACTCGAGAGTGTCGATGATGATGCCGTAGTCCTGCAAGTCCTCCCGCATGTAAGGGTCCGTAAACCGGCCGTGCTCCCACTTCTTGGCGATGAACCCGGTCGTGTACATTCCGCCATGAGCGCTGCAGACCTGACGCATCCGGCGTTTGACCATCGCGGTGTAGGCGCTGTCTCCGTCGACCGTACCGAGCATCAAGCAGCGCTCTCCCTTCTTGAAGCCTCGCAGGCTCACGAGCGTGTCGATCGGAGTTCCTTCGACACCGTAAAGCTTGAAGGCAACGTCCGTTTCCTCTGGATCCGACAATCGAAAGACGGACGGGAAACCGAACTCGGACTGCATGATGTCGCGCGCCGCGGCGGTCGCGCGGGACCAGTCCGGAAAGATGAAGCTGAAGCGGCGCGTGTTCTCGGGTTGGTAACGGAAGATCTTCAGGGTGACCGCAACCAAGATCCCGTAGGCCCCTTCGCTTCCGATCATGATCTGATCGATGTTCGGCCCGGTTGCGTAGGCAGGGATATCGACGGTCTTGATCGTGCCAACCGGCGTGATGTACTCCTGACTCAGAACGAGGTCCTCCACCTTGCCGTAATAGGTCGAGTTCTGCCCGGCCCCGCGTGTCACGACCCAACCACCCGCCGACGAGAACTCGAACGACTGGGGGAAATGGCCGCAGGTGTAGGCACGGGGCGCGCCGAACCGCTCGCGCGCCTGATTGAGGGCCTCCTCGAGAGCGGGTCCCAAGATACCCGGTTCCACCGTGACGGTTTGATTGACCACGTTGAGTGACAGGACGCGCGTCATGTGCGTGCCGAGGTGGATCGATACCCCAGCTTTCATGCACTCTGTCCCACGGGTCACGCCCGACCCGGCCCCGTAGGTGTACAGAGGGATCGCCTGCTCGTGACAGTAGCGAACGATCTTCTCGACATCGTCACGGTCGCGCGGGTGAAGCACGAGGTCGGGAAGGTTCTCCACCTCATGGTCCCGCAGACGAAGCGAGTCGATCATGGTCTTGCCGTAAGACACGCGGAGCCTGGAGTAGACGTCATCGCTCACATTGTCATCGCCCAGCAAGTCGCGAAAAAAGTGTGCGTGCTCCGGCGTGAGCGAGGTCGAGGCCTCGGCCGTCACTTCCTCGAGGCCAAGCTTCTGGGGCTTCTTGAAGTAGTCGTCGTCGAGATCGAAGATCTCCTTCATCAACGCGTACAGTCGTGGATTCGGGTGCTTGAACGCGTCCGGCGCTCCCCATTTGAACGCCGATCGATAGGAACGCTTGGGAAGAGCTCCCTCGAACCACTGCGGAGTGAACGAATCCTTGGGCGTCATCACTTTTCTCTTTCGGTTGATTTGACCGGCATGTCCCATGGGGTGCCCATCAACGCCAGCCTGAACCGCTGGAGCTTGGAAGGCTGGGCGCGATCGGGCCGAAGTGGAAGCTGGTGCTCCTGCATGAGGCCAGAATCGAGCCCATCGATTAGTTCCAGCATCCCGTAGGGCCGGAGCAGGTCGTCGACGGCCTTGCGATTTGGCTCGCTCAGACTCCGATACTCGTTCTGCAGCACTTCGAGGCAATAAACTCGGTAGTGCACGACCTTGAGGTTCTCGTAGGTCACGCCGTGCGCATCGTGGTCGACGCGTGACTTACCCGAGGCCCACGCGCGCGCGGTTCGGAGAAGGAACGGCCAGTAACTCTGCACGATGTCGCGAAGGAAGTACTCCCAGCCCGGGTGCGAAAAGTCGCTAGGAATGGGTTCCCTCCCGAGGCGATGCGCGCGCGCGTTCCACACCCGGCCGACCCAAGCATAGACCGCAGGCGCGCGCTCCTCCATGACCCGGCCCGGCGTCGGGTCCTGCGCGTAGTGACGAAACATCGGACCGAACAAACCGATGTCGACCAGCGTCGGGTGGCTACCGAGCAGGTACGGCTGGTCCTCGAGAAGCGCGTTCATGGCATCGAGGAGATCGAGGTAGTGCTGTTTGATCTGCGGTTCGGTTTCCGCGCTCAGGCCATCGCCGCTTAGATAGGTCGCCATCTGCCGGCGTCCGTAGTACCAACCCGCGAGCCATTTGGGCGCCGGAAAGTCGGCCAGCACCTCGTGACCGATGCGCCTCATGAGCAACTTGCGGGATTCCACGGGCTGCCAACGCCAGTAGAGCGCCGCCCGCCAACACCATTCGTCGGCGTAGTCCTCGACGAGCTTCGACATGAAGCGGAGGACGGGGTCTTTCGGGATCACTGGCGGCTCCGGGTAGTGAGACTCGAGCCAGTCGATCATTGGGGTCGTGTCTTTGAGCCATTGCCCGTTGGCGAGGCGGAGCACCGGCACCTTCATGAGCCCGGTCGCCGGGAGGATTTCGTCCCGCAGGACCTTCATGTCGACGACCCGTCGCTCGAACGGGATCTCCTTGTAGCGAAGGTAGGCCTCCATCTTGCCGCTGAAGTACGACATGTCCGCGACATAGGCAGTGATCGGTTCCCAATCGGGATGTCGTGACTGCTGCATTGCGTTTCCTCCAACCTTTCTTGATCGACATGAGGACTGTGCAAGATACCATGTCACGGGAGCGGCTCAGGCTCACGCAGCGAAGCGAACGGGCAAGGGGTCTAGGATGAGTGAGAGAGAAGTCGCCTTGATAACCGGTGCATCGATGGGCATCGGCAAAGAGCTCGCGAAAATTTTCGCGGCGGACGGTCGCGACCTAGTGTTGGTCGCGCGGAGCGAGGGCAAGCTTCGAAGCCTCGGGCAGGAGCTCGAGAGCGCGCACGGCATCACGGCTCACGTCGTGCCCGCGGACCTGACGGATCCCGGCGCGCCGGCCGCCATCTTCGCATCGCTCGAGAACAAGGGTCTCCACGTCGACTACCTCGTGAACAACGCGGGCTTTGGAACCACTGGTGCATTCGCCGACGTTGGGTTGGAGCCACAGATGGACATGATCCAGGTCAACATCGATGCCCTCGTCGTCCTCACCCACCTGGCGTTGCGAGGCATGCTTGCGCGCAAGAAAGGGAGGGTCTTGAACATCGCGTCTACCGCCGGCTTTCAGCCCGGGCCCGACATGGCCATCTACTACGCGACCAAGGCGTTCGTGCTCATGTTCTCCGAAGGGATTGCCGAAGAAGTCAGGGATGCGGGCGTCACCGTGACCGCCCACTGTCCGGGCGCCACGTTGACGAACTTCGGAAACACCGCGGGCAACGCCAAGAGCATTTTGTTCAAGGTCGGCGCAGCGCCGGCGGACAAGGTGGCGAGGCATGCCTACCGTTCGATGATGAAGGGCAAAGTCGTCGCCATCGAGGGCTTGATGAATTGGCTGTCTGCGTTCAGTGTTCGGTTCAGCCCGAGGGTGCTGGTCCGAAAGATCACCCGTTGGTTGAACCAAACATCATGAACACGAATATTTGCCTAGTCGCGGGGGGGCTCGCGCTCCTCCTCTTTACATCGCATGCGTCGGCACAGGCTTGGTCGGCTGATCCAGACCCGACCACGACGTACTCGAGCCGTCCGGTCGAACAGTACGCGCCTCCTGCTTCGGCCGAACAGCAGGCCATGCACCGTGGCTATCAGGGCTCGTTCAACCTCGGCGTTCCCGTTTGGTTGGATGTCGACAGCGACGTGGTGCGGCCCGGTGCTGATCTCTACGGCTTTGGCGGCATGGATATCGGCTATGCGGTGTTCGGGCTTGGGCTTGGCGCGATGTGGACACCGATCAACTTCAACAATATCCCCGGCGTAACCGGCCAGGGCCGAAGCCCGATGACACGTCTCTACTTTGCCCCGGAGGTTCGGGTACAGGTGCCGAACAACAGTCGGCTCCTGCCGTACATCGGCATCACCTTCGACGCGAACTGGTGGAGGGTGAAGGCTACCGAGATCCAATGCGGCCTCTACTACTGCAGGCGAGTCGCCGTCTTCCGGTTCACCCCCGGCATGACCGCGAAGCTGGGGGTGGCCTTCGAGGTGTCGCACGGATCCTACCTCGACATCGGTATCAAATACTCACTGTCGGGGAGTGGCAACTTCTTCTTCCGACGAGAACAATGGCTCACGCCGTACTTCGGCTTCCTCTTCCGCTAACCCTACACGTATTTCTTGAGCTCGAGCCGCGCGACCATGCCGCGGTGCACTTCGTCCGGGCCATCGGCGAGCCGGAGCGCGCGCGCCATGGCGAGCAGACGCGTGAGCTCGGGGTCTGACATGCCCTCGCCGCCATGGATTTGGATCGCCGCATCGACGACCGATTGCAGCACGTTTGGGGCGATGACCTTGATTGCGGAAATGTCGACCAGGGCCCCAAAAGTGCCGAGCGTATCGAGCGCCCAGGCGGCCTTCATGGTCAAGAGACGGGCTTGGTCGATCGCCATGCGGGAGTTGGCGATGATGTCGCGGTTGCCGCCGAGGTTCGAGAGCGGCTTGCCGAATGCAACACGGTGCACCGCACGCTGGCACAGGCGCTCGAGGGCTCGCTCCGCCGCACCGACCGCGCGCATGCAGTGGTGAATGCGCCCCGGACCCAGACGGCCTTGCGCGATTTCGAAGCCGCGGCCTGGCCCGGCGATGATGCTGCTCGCTGGAAGGCGCACGTCATCGAACAGCACTTCGGCGTGACCATGGGGCTCATCCAGGTGACCAAACACCGGCAGCATGCGTAAGATCTTCACGCCTTGGGCATCTGCAGGCACGAGCACCATGGAATGCCGCTCGTGTCGTGCCGCGTTTGGGTCGGTGACGCCCATGAAGATGTAAAAACCACGACGCGGATCGCCGGCGCCACTGGTCCACCACTTCTGACCGTTGAGCACGACCTCGTCACCGACGACCTCGCAAGTGGCCTGCATGTTGGTTGCGTCGCTCGATGCCACGGCCGGTTCGGTCATGGCAAAGCAGGAACGGATCTCTCCGGCGAGCAGCGGCTCGAGCCACTGCTTCTTCTGCGCGTCGGACCCGTACTTCACCAAGACCTCGGCATTGCCGGTGTCGGGGGCGCTGCAGTTGAAGACTTCCGGCGCCAAGAAGCTCCGGCCCGTGATCTCGGCCACGGGTGCATAGTCGCGATTGTCCAACCCGGCCCCATACTTCTCGTCAGGCAAGAAGAGATTCCAAAGCCCAAGCTCCTTGGCCTCGGCCTTGAGCTCCTCGAGGATCGGCGGAATCTTCCACTCACGCCAATCGTCGGTGCGGACCAACTGATCGAAATAGGTCTGCTCATTGGGCACGATGCGCTCGCGGACGAAACGCTCCACCTGTGCCATCACCTTGGTCGCCCGATCCGAATGCTGGAAATCCATAGGCCTGGGTGATAGCCCATGCGTCGGGACAATTCACGCGGGAAGTACGCAGATCTGGTGCTACGTTTCGCCGGGCGCAGGCAAACCAAGAGCATGGCAACACAAAGCAATCCCTTGATCGACGACGGCCTCGTCGATTTCCTCCTCTACTCGGTCCTCGATGCCGAATCGCTCTGTGAGCTCGAGGCGTATCAGCAGCACTCGAAGGAGACGTTCGACCTCTATATCGACAGCGTCCGACGATTCGCGCGACAAGACTTGTTGCCGACGTACAAGCCGATGGACGAAGAGCCACCGGTGTTTCGCAATGGCCGGGTCCACACGCATCCCGCGTTGCCTGCTCTCTTCGAACAGATGGTCGAGCTCGGGGTACTGACGGCAACGCGGCCCGAATCGGTGGGCGGCCAGCAACTGCCGATGCTCGTGCACACGATGGCGAGTGCGTACCTCATGGCGGCTAACCTAGGGGCATATGGCTTCGTCGGCCTCACACACGGCGCCGCTCATCTGATTGAAACGTTTGGCACTGACGAGCTCAAAGAGCGGTTCATGACGAAGATGTATGAGGGCGAGTGGACGGGCACGATGGCGTTGACCGAGCCGCAAGCGGGAAGCAGCCTCGGCGACATCGCGACATCGGCCACGCCAACGGACGACGGCTACTACCTAATCAAGGGAAGCAAGATCTTCATTTCCGGCGCAGACCACGGCATTACGGACAACGTCGTGAATCTCGCGCTTGCTCGTATCGACGGCGCGCCTGACGGCACCAAGGGTATCTCGCTCTTTGCCATTCCGAGGCTCCGCGAAGAAAGCGGGAGCTTGGTGTCCAACGACGTCACGGTCGCCGGCCTGATCCACAAAATCGGCTGGAGGGGGCTCCCGAGCCTGGCGCTCGAGTTTGGGGACGAAGGGGACTGCCGCGGCTGGCTCGTAGGCGAGCCGAACCAGGGCCTCCGCTACATGTTCCAGATGATGAACGGGGCGCGCATCATGATCGGCGTCAACGGCGCTGCGACTGCATCGGTCGCCTATCACGAGTCGCGCGCGTACGCGCTAGAACGCAAGCAAGGCCGAAAACTTGGCGCACGCGGAGGCGATCAGGTTTCGATCATCGAGCATGCCGATGTGCGGCGGATGCTTCTGCGGCAAAAGGCGATCGTCGAAGGCAGCTTTGCCCTGCTCGGGACGGTTGCACGGTACGCAGACGTCTCGGAGCATGGGGCATCAGAGGAAGAACGAGAGCGCGCAGGGCTGCTGCTCAATCTTCTCACCCCGATCGCCAAGACCTTTCCCGCGGAGCGCGGCTTCGAGGCCAACGTGCTCGCCGTTCAGGTCCATGGCGGCTATGGCTACACGAGCGAATACCTCCCCGAGGCCTACATGCGTGACCAAAAGCTCAACACGCTTCACGAGGGGACGAACGCGATTCAAAGCATGGACCTTCTGGGCCGCCAAGTGATGTCCAAAGGCGGAGCCCCGCTCCGCGCGTTGGCCGAAGAGATCGGAAGCACCATAGGGCGCGCGAGGGAAGCAGGCTGCGATCCCGAGCTTTGCACGGCGCTCGAAGAAGCGGTGGCCAACGTGGGCTCCACGACCATGGAGCTCGGTCAGCGCGGCATGGCAGGCGATGCGGACGCCATGCTCGGTCACAGCTGGGACTATCTCGACATGTTCGCCACCCTCGTCATCGGATGGCAGTGGCTCCACATGGCCGCGGTGGCACGCACGGCGCCCATTTCGGAGGAGCGCAAACGCGCGACCGAGGCAGCCACGCAGTATTGGATCCGGACCGAAATTCCTCGAATCCCCCACCTGGCCAACCTCTGCCGAACCAACGAGGACTCGTACATCAAGGCCGAACCCGAGTGGTTCTGAGCGCTTGATGGGTGATTTCGAGCCGTGCGGGAGACTTTACCGGATCAATAGATGATTTACGCAAGGCGGCTGTGCTTGACGTAAACGTAAACCTCGCTTAGGACATCGACGAAAGTTCTGGAACGTGGAGGATGCGAATGGATAAGGCGATCATCACTTGCGCGCTCAATGGGGTGCTCACCAACCCGAAGCAGCACCCCGTTCCGGTCACGCCCGAAGAAATGGCAGCGTCGGCGCGTGATGCCTACAACGCCGGCGCCTCGATCGTGCACATTCACTTCCGCCGCCAGGAGCCCGACATGGGGCACTTCCCGTCTTGGGATCCTGAGGTGGCCGCTGCTGCAAGCGATGCCATTCGTGAGGCGTGTCCCGGCATCATCATCAATCAGACCACGGGCGTGATGGACGAGGACGTTTCGGGTCCGGTTGCATGCCTGCACCGTATCAAACCCGAAATCGCTGCGTGCAACGCTGGCAGTCTCAACTACCTCAAGCTGAAGAGGGACAACAGCTGGGCGTGGCCACCCATGGTGTTTCTCAACAGCGTGGAGAAGGTACAGACCATGTTGGATGCCATGGCGGAGACTCACACGACTGCCGAGATGGAGTGCTTCGACGTGGGCATCGTGCGGTCGGTGGGCCTCTACTTGCGAGCCGGTATGGCCAAGGAGATGCACTACAACTTCGTGATGGGTGTTGCCTCGGGCATGCCCTGCGACACCGAGCTTCTGGAGCTCCTCCTGAAATACAAGAGCGGCGATGCACATTGGCAGGCGACGCTCATCGGCCGCGAAGAGATCTGGGAGACCCACCAACGAGCGGCCGACCTGGGTGGCATGCTCAGGACCGGTGTCGAGGATACGTTCTATTTGCCGAACGGAGACAAGACAACCGGCAACGGACAGCTGATCGAAGCGCTCGCTCAGTGCGCGCGCAATGCGGGACGCGAGGTCGCGTCGCCAGCCGAAGCCAGAGAAATGCTCGGCTTCAGCTGAGTCTGGAGGTAAAGAAGGACCATGGCCAACAAGGTGTACTCCGACGCGACCGCAGCGCTCGATGGATTGCTAAATGACGGCATGACGTTGATGTCCGGCGGTTTTGGGTTGTGCGGAATTCCCGAAGCGCTGATCGACGCGGTGGCGAAGTCAGGTGTGAAAGGCCTGACAGTCATCTCGAACAACGCGGGCGTCGATGGAATCGGCCTCGGCGTCATGCTCGAGACGCGCCAAATCGGCACGATGATCTCCTCGTACGTGGGCGAGAACAAGCTGTTCGCGAAGCAGTTCCTCGACGGCGACATCGTCGTGGAGTTCACCCCGCAGGGCACGCTCGCAGAGAGAATTCGAGCGGGCGGCGCAGGCATCCCGGCCTTCTTCACCAAGACGGGTGTCGGAACGACGGTCGCGGAGGGCAAGGAGCTCCGCGAGTTCGACGGGGCGCAATACGTCATGGAGCGCGGGCTCTTTGCGGACGTGGCCATCGTCCACGCTTGGAAGGGTGACACCGAGGGTAACCTCATCTACCGAAAGACCGCTCGCAACTTCAATCCCATGATGGCGACCGCTGCGGAGATTACCGTCGCCGAGGTCGAACATCTCGTCGAACCGGGCGAGCTCGGTCCCGACCAGATCATGACCCAAGGAATCTTCGTCGACCGCATCATTCACCACCCGAATGCTTCGAAGCACATTGAACAACGAACCACGCGTCCGCGTGAGGCCTGAGGAGAAGACGATGGCTTGGACTCGTGAGCAAATGGCAGCGCGCGCGGCGCAAGAGCTCCGCGACGGATTCTATGTGAATCTCGGCATCGGCATTCCGACGCTGGTTTCGAACCACATCCCCGATGGCATGAGCGTGCAGCTACAGAGCGAAAACGGCATGCTCGGAATGGGACCATTCCCGTACGAGGGCGAAGAAGACGCTGATCTGATCAACGCCGGCAAGCAGACGGTAACTGAGCTCCCGACGACTAGCTTCTTCTCGAGCGCCGACTCCTTCGCCATGATTCGCGGCGGGCACATCAATCTTTCGATTCTGGGCGCGATGCAGGTCGCGCAAAACGGTGACCTCGCGAACTGGATGATTCCCGGCAAGATGGTCAAAGGGATGGGCGGCGCGATGGACCTGGTGGCAGGCGTGAAACGCGTCGTGGTCGTCATGGAGCACACCGCAAAGGGAAAGCCCAAGCTGTTGACGAGCTGCACCCTGCCCCTGACAGGCACTCGGGTGGTCGACTTGCTGATCACCGATCTCGGTGTGTTTGAAATCGACAAGGCTGGCGACGGCGGAATGACGCTGGTGGAAATAGCCGACGGGGCGACGCTCGACCAGATCGCGGAGAACACCAAAGCGACGTACCACGTGGCTCCGGGGCTCTAGCCAAAGACCAACAAGACGGCACCGACGTAGAGCCCCATTCCGATGGCGAGAACCGCCGTGTAGCCCGCGATCTGGCGCGCCTTGAGGCCGGTGATCGCGAGCAGCGGCAGGGCCCAGAAGGGCTGCAGCAAATTGGTCCACTCGTCGCCGTAGGCAAAAGCCATGATGGTGCGCCCCGAATCCAGGTCGAGCGTGCTGGCCGTCGTTAGTAGGACGTCGCTCTGCAGGGCCCACTGACCCCCTCCCGAGGGAACGAAGAAGTTCACGAGGCCGGCGCTGAAGAACGTCAGCAGAGGAAAGGTCGAGGTCGACGCGATGGAAGTCATCGCGGACGAGAGGCGCTCGATCATTCCACTCGCCTGCATGACGCCGAGGATGCCGAAGTAGAGGGGAAACTGGACGATGATCGCGCCGGCGCCGCGAGCCCCTTCCGACACCGAATCGAGGAAACTGCGGATCGAGCCATGGGCGGCGAGCGCCAACGCCAAGAAGAAGAGGTTCACCGAGTTGAGGTTGAAGGCGACGCCCCCGCGGAACCAACTGACGATGACGATGAGAGTCGCCGCCCCCCCGACGAGGAGCCCAAGAAACGACCGCTTCTCCTGCTGAGGCGCAGTGCCGTGGGTGGCGGGCATCTCCGGTACGGAGGCCTCTTTGGGCGCAAGCGCAAAGCACATCAGTGGCAACAACACGAGCAGGCCGCCGCTCACGATGACGTTGAGCGATGAAAACAGAGTCTCGCTCACCGTGATCGCCTGCGTCGCGCCATGCGTGAACTGCCCGGATTCGGCGGCCTTCAACGGAGCGGAACCACTGAGTCCACCGTGCCAGACCGCAAGTCCGGTGTATGCGGCGGCGCCGAGCACGGGAATGTCCATCGGCCTCCCGTCCTCCGCGGCGCTCTGGGCGATCTCGCGAACCACAAACGCGGCAACGACCGCGCCGAGGCCCCACTGGATGAGGCCGGTTACGCAAGCGATGAACGCCACCAAGCCAGCCGCGGCCGGAGTACGCTTGGGCCACCGCGCAACCGCGCGGACGACCCGTTGAACCGGTGGGCTCGAAGCAAGGGCCTGGCCGGTCACTAGAATTAGGCACATCTGCAACGCGAAGGCGAGCAGCGGCGTGCTCGAGAAGCCACCGTACCACCCCTGAAGCACCGCACCGACAGACCCCGAGAGCGCGAACCCGCCAACGAGCGTGATCAACGTCAGCACGAGTGCCAGTACGAAGGGGTCGGGAACCCACCGCTCGGCCCACCGACTGAAAACCTCACCGAGTCGAGCCAGCATGGCGCGGACCATACCACCAAGTGCTACAACCCCGACTATGGTTCGTGGTCTCTTGTGGCTGGGTTTGTTGGCGGTCCTGCTGATTGCAATCCTTGGGCCGTACCTGGCTCTGCATCGCGAGGCCCGAACCCTCGATGCAGCGACGCGGAAAGCGCTCGGCGGCACGTACGTCACACTGCCAAGCGGCGTCACGCACTACGAGCTGAGTGGTCCGGCGGACGGTCCGACAGTCGTGCTGATCCACGGCGGCACCATCCCCTTCTATGCATGGGACGCTCAGGTACCCGCTCTGCACGATGCCGGCTTCCGCGTGCTCCGATACGACCACTTCGGCCGGGGGCATTCGGACCGACCGCAGGTAGATTACGACCGGGCATTGTACCAGAAGCAACTCCAAGATTTGCTCGCGGCGCTCGACATCGAGGGCCGCGTGAACCTGGTGGGCGTCTCGTTCGGAGGCGCCATAGCCGCTACTTTTGCCGAGGCTCATCCCGAACGAGTGGCGAAGCTGGTCCTCATCGCACCGGTCGTCGACTACGCCGAAGGCAAAGCACTCTTCGGATTGGCCCAAGTTCCTCTCCTGAGTGACTGGTATGCCCGCGTCTCTTCGGTACGCGCGACCGTGGCGCGTGCGAACGGCTTCTTCGAGGAGTCGGGCGCCGATCCGAACTACGCACAACGTTTCGAAGAACAGACCCGATTCGAGGGGTACGAGCAAGCCCTGCTGTCGATGTCCCGCACCAACGCGCTGACCAGCTACCGAGACACCTACGCGGCGCTTGGTGATCAACCCACCCTGCTCCTTTGGGGTTCGGATGACGCGGAGATCCCGCGGGAACACATGGAGCTCCTACGGGAAACCATCGGCAACGTCTCGCTAGTGCAGATCGAAGGAGCCGGTCACGGCGTCACCATCCAGCGAAAAGAAACCGTAAACCGCCACCTAACCGACTTCCTCAGTGACCAGGAGCAGTGACGGCGACAGCAGCAGTGCCACCGCTATCCGAACAGCTAGCAGCCAAGACACAAAGGGCTCCCACGAAATACCAAGTACGCATGGCGCGGAGTCTAGACGCTTTTCTCGCCGGCGTGATCGCAAAAAGTGGCCGTCAGCGGCGGCGCCGAATCGCGATGAACGTGAGGTCGTCTGGCTTGGAGGGAGCCCCCTCGGCTGGCGACTCCATGCGCTTCTTTCCGAGGGCAGCCAGCTCATCCACGGCTCGATGAAGCGGCCCTTTCCTCACACGTTCGACGATCTCATCCAAATGCAGATTGTCGCTGAGCCCGTCACTCGCCAACACCACGGTATCGCGAGGCGCTAGGCTGAGTGTTGCGCCGAGCTCGATGCGCATGTCTTGCGTGCCGAGAAGGTTGGACACCAAGTGCAGATCCTCGTGGTGCAAAGCCTCACCGCGGTCGAGAAGCCCGGCCTCGACCGCATAACCGACCGGAGAATGGGGGATGGTCAGCCACTTGATCCGTCCGCGCTGCCCGGTCACCAATACCATCGAGTCGCCGGCGTGATACGCGCGCATGTGCGTGCCTTGAATCTCGACGGCCGCAAGGGTGGCCGCGGCGCCCGTCCCCAGCGCCGAAATCGCGCGGTCCGCCAACTCGAAGCCATTGATAATCGCGCTGCGAAGGTTCTGGATGTCCTCGCCAAGCGCCGCCACCGAGTCACACACTGCACGCACCGCGAGCGCAGCCGCCTTGGCTCCGCCGGGATGACCGCCGGCGCCATCGGACACCACCGCCACGCCCGCCTCCTTGCCGAGCGAAATCACCGCTGCTGCGTCCTCATTGGGGCCCTCCCTTCCCGGCTTGGAAAAGCTGAGCACCACCGCTTCGCCGCCCGCAAGCTCGAAGCACTCGCCCCGCGCCATGTCCACATCCGCAAAGATGTGGGCTTCACTCACGGCGCCGCTCTCCGGCTTCGCGTAGGCCCCCGAAGCGCCCTTGGCGCCACCGCCTGGAAGGCCTTTTGCATCTGTACACCGTCACGAAACCGCTTGCGCTCGTGCACTTCGATGGAGCGACGAAGGAAGCTTACGAAATCTCGGCTCACTGTGCGGCGAAGGCGTTCCGCGCCCGGCAGAGGCCAGTCGAACGGCCAGGCGGGTAACTCGCCTGCAAACATGCGATAGATCAGCAACCCCATCGAGAACACATCGGAGCGAAATGATGGCTTGCCCATGGCCTGCTCGGGAGCGATGTAGCCGACGGTACCTTGCCCCGAGCCCATGATGGTTCGAGTCCTGAGCGCGACTTTCGCAATGCCAAAATCCGCCAAGCAAGCCTGCCCCTCCGGGAAGAGGATCACATTGTCTGGCTTGATGTCGCAGTGGATGACTCGCACCTCGTGGGCATATGCAAGCGCGTCGAGCAGCTGCTCGGTATACGACAACGCGGTTCTCGGGCCGAGGCGATACCGCAAGCGGTCGGTGAGGGTTTGCTCGCCGAGCGGAGTCGCGATGACGAAGTGGCCGTCGATCATCATCGCATTGCGGAGCGGGAGGATGTTCTCGTGCTCGAGTCGCGCGGTCAGTCGCACCTCACGATGGATGGCGCTCAGGGAGTCCTTATCCAGCTGGTCGAGGTGGGGAACCTTGAGCGCAACGGCGATCCCTTCGATGGTGTCGTACGCCTCGTACACAGTCGCAAATGCCCCGGCCCCGATGCGGCGTCGGATACGGTACTTGCCGAGCATCCGCCGAGCCTTGAGCGCTTGCTTCGCGCGAGCGCTACTCGTGCCTTGAACAATTTGTGGTCTCATCGGGCCGACGCTCAGAACGTCTTGCGGATCGCCTTGAGGAGCGCAACCCCTTCGGGGCCCATCTCTTTGGCGATGCGATCGGGAACGTCTTTTTGTGCCGCCTTGAACGGCGCTAGATCTTCCGGCGTCGGGTCGTAAATCTCGTATCCGTAGCGCTTCAGGTTCTTGAGCAACACGGGCTCGATTTTCCGGACCTGATCTCGGCCCCAGATGGTCAGATCGTGGGGCATGGTCGTGAGGATTTCCTGGATGTCTTTGGGCAGCGTCTCGAACCACTTCTTCGAATAGACGAGGAGCGCGGGCTGGTAGCAGTGCCGGCTCAGGAAGATGTGG